>JAYVND010000881.1:0-2536 GCA_043758635.1 Bdellovibrionales bacterium | reverse complement strand
ACGAGAACGTGATGAAGGTCGAAAAAATCCTGCGCGACATAGGGCAAGAAAAAGCAAAAACGCAAACGGACCTAACGAAGGCCTTGGCATCCGAAAGTGATGACTCGGGTAACTCTGAAATTGAGACCGAAAACTAAGTTTCTTTTCCTTCGGCTCCAGTCGTTTTTTACCCGTTTCTCGGCTCCATTTTTTTGCTAAGGAATTGTTTTGCACCCAACACATGGCATTCTACTGATCGATAAATCAAAAGGCATGACCTCTCACGATGTGGTAGGCCGTGCTCGTCGTATTTTGGGGATCAAGGCGATCGGTCACGCGGGAACTTTGGATCCTTTGGCTTCAGGCCTTATGATTCTTTTGATCGGCGAAGGCACGAAAGTTTCTGATTATTTGCTCAACGGAAATAAAGCTTACGAGGTTAAAGTCCGTCTCGGAGTGAAAACCGATTCGATGGATATCACTGGAAAAGTTTTAGCAGAGAAGCCGGTCACATCTTCTGTCGCAGAGATTGAAGCCGCCGTTGTTGCGCTTTGTGGACCGGTCGAACTCGATGTTCCCGTTCATTCCGCAGTCAAAGTGGATGGTAAAAAACTCTACGAGTACGCGCACAAGGGTGAAATTCCCGAGTCTGTGCCAAAACGCGTGATGAATTTCCATCGCGTGGCGGTCGTCGAATCCGGCGAGGGATTTGTGATCGCGCGTATCGCGTGTTCAAAGGGAAGCTTCATACGGGCCTGGGCTAACGAGCTCGGCGAGCGTTTGGGTTGTGGTGGCACGGTAGAAGAATTGCGCCGCGTAAAGTCTGAGCCCTTTGGGCTTGAGCTTGCGATCACGCTCGAAGGACTGCAGGGAGTATGGGAAGCGCGGACGCGTGACCACGGGAGT
The DNA here is from genome assembly GCA_043758635.1 of Bdellovibrionales bacterium. Classification (GTDB taxonomy): domain Bacteria; phylum Bdellovibrionota; class Bdellovibrionia; order Bdellovibrionales; family JAMPXM01; genus JAYVND01. The sequence goes on along the minus strand of JAYVND010000881.1, from coordinate 1,651 downwards.
GCACTGGGCAAATCATGGATTCCTTTAAAGGATTCGCTCCCTCATTTTGACCGAATCGATGTGGCAGGGCAGGATCAGACGATGCTTCGCAATGGCCAGATTTCGAAATCAGTTCAGGCTCAGCTTTTGGGTAAAATTGAAATCGGGGTCGAGCTTCCGCCGATTCGGGTGATCAACCGCGAGACTGACGATCTTTCGGCTTTGCTTTTGGCCCAGCCAGGCCAGTTTTACAAGATCAAGCGTGTCTTCAATCACGCATGAATTCATGCCCCAGAAGACGTCACAGAAAAGGCCAGGAATCGGAACAGCGGACCGTTTGGCATGTTTGGATTGACGTCGAATGCGCTTTCCGCTATCTCAATGGGTCTTCACCAGAAGAAAAGTTCAAGTGCGTTTTTCTCCTCACGCGACAGCCATGACGCTGAATAGGGGTGAACGCAATCAATCAAGCTCGCTTGCGGGCGATTCGAGAGCAGATGCTTTCGGCAAATCGGAGGAACGTTATGGCAATGCCAGGGTACCAAACTGAGCAGATCGTTAAGAAATTTCAGCGCGCACCAATGGATACAGGAAGTTCGGAAGTGCAAATTGCACTTATGACTTACCGCATCCGTGAACTCACGGAGCATTTTAAGACTCACAAAAAAGACAATCACAGCCGTATGGGCTTGGTGAAAATGGTCAACCGCCGCAAGAAGCTTTTGGCTTACCTCCGTGACACGAATCCACCGAAGTACACGGCGTTGATCGCCGAACTCGAACTTCGTAAGTAGTCGAGATTTGTCTTTATTGAACTCTCAAATTGAGGCTTCAAGAGACAGAGTCATGATCCTTTCATGACAAAGTTCAGGCAGTGTTCAGATAGGTTCGCCGATCTTCGACGGACCACATAAAAACCCACCTAACGGTGGGTTTTTTTTTGACTGAAATGAATTGCTGCGCTGACCTTCCTAAAAAATCGTGCCATGCTCGCAACAAGAAAAAGATGTCATAAAAACAACGCAATGGGCATTCGAAATCCAGATCGTGTTCCTCGTCCTCCTCAGGATAAGCAATGCAAAAATTTGATCTTGAAATGATCATGAAAAGATCAGTGATTGAGAACCAGAAGCCCATGCCAGGAGAGAGAATGAAGCAAACCGTTACCACCAGTATTGGTGGAAAAACGATCACGATTGAAGCGGGCCGCCTCGCAAAACAAGCCGACGGATCTGTCCTCGTCACTGCCGGCAACAACATGGTGCTCGTCACCGCTGTGTCTTCGAAGCGTGAATCGATCCTCGATTTTTTCCCTCTCACGGTAGAATACCAAGAGAAGTTCTACGCAACTGGAAAAATCCCCGGCGGGTACTTTAAGCGCGAAGGCCGTCCAACCAACCAAGCGACTCTGACAGCCCGTTTAATTGATCGTCCGCTTCGCCCTTCGTTTCCCGAAGGCTACCGCTTTGAAACACAAATCGTGGCGACGGTGTTAAGCTTCGATGGAACTTTCCCACTCGAAATTTTGGCAAATCTCGGTGCATCATGCGCGATTCATATCTCTGATATTCCGTTTAATGGTCCGACAGCGGCGATCCAAATTGGGCGCGTGAACGGTCAATTCGTATTGAACCCATCTGCGGCTCAGCTCGAAACTTCGGACATGGACATC
>JAYVND010000880.1:0-2539 GCA_043758635.1 Bdellovibrionales bacterium | reverse complement strand
GGTGAATTTTGAGAAATCTCGCTTACGCCATCCGCAAAAGTTTGCGCCGCACGCAGTGTCTGCCCCGCTTGAGAATAGTAGAGAACCAAGATTTTTTGTTCCAACGGAAGCAATCTCCACGAACTCGTTGAGGATTGAGCTAGCTAAATGAGAGTGGTCTTAATAAAACCATTCCTATGAAAAAGCGAGCACCTCTTTCGATCACGGGCATCGGTTGCCTCTCCGCCGCGGGCTTCGGGCTTGAGCAAACGCGCCAAAATCTTTTTCAAATCGGCTCGTGCGAAATTTCTAATGAAGTTTGTTTTGAAATGGTCGGTGCCGAGTTTCCGTTCGCACAAATAAACATACCGCCATCCTTCGATATTTCAGCAAACTCTTCGCCGAATGCAGGCTCGGGCGTTCATTCAGTTTATACTTATGCGCCAAACATTTTGGCGCTTCAGGCCGTTAGCGAAGCTCTCCAGGCGGCGGGCTTGCGCGCAGTTGAGCTCCAAGATCTCCGCGTGGGAGTTTGTATCGGATCGACCGTGGGTGGCACGAATTACCAATCTAAATTCAATCATCCCTACTTCCGCCGCGAGCTCCCGCCGGCTGACAGTTTTTTTGATTACTACCAAAATAATTCTGCGCAGTTTTTGGCGAAGCACTTTGGTTTAAAGGGGCCCATTCAGTTGATTAATAATGCCTGCACGTCGGGCGCCGATGCCGTTGGAATTGGGGCTAGTTGGATTGAGCGCGGACTCTGTGACATCGTGATCTGCGGTGGTGTCGAAAAAATTTTACCGAAGATGTGCTATGGTTTTCGCGCCCTTCGTCTCTATGCGCCGAACGCATGTCAGCCTTTTGACCGCAACCGCCAAGGTTTGACGATGGGCGATGGTGCCGGAGTTTTAATTCTTGAGCGAGCAAATTCAGCGCGCAGGCCGCTTGCGAAATTTTTAGGCTATGGAGTTGGAAGCGATGCCTATCACCCGACTTCGCCACATCCCGAAGCACGGGGGCTCGATCTCGCCGTGCGCTCTTGCTTACTGCAAGCTGAATTGAAGCAGTACGAAATCAGTTTCATCAATGCTCACGGCACCGCAACTCCCCACAACGATCTTGTCGAGGGTGGCTGGATCAAGCGCAAGATGCCAGACACGCCAGTCGTAGCAACCAAAGGATTCACTGGGCACACGCTTGCCGCAGCCGGCGCGCTGGAAGCGATATTTTCTATTTTGAGTTTTGAGAGTGAACGTCTTCCTAAATCTAAAGGATTTAGCGAGATGGATCCCGATATTGGAATTTCTCCAACCACGAGAATACTGAAAGCGACTCGAGAGCGTCCGCTCAATTCGGTTTTGTCATTTTCATTGGGATTTGGAGGCGCAAACACTGCGCTATGTTTGGGGCGAGCAACATGACTTTTGAATTGATGATCAATGGGTTTGGGCAGATTTCCCCACTGGGAAATGGGCGCGCGACTTTCTGCAGAAAGCTTCTCGAAGCAAAAAATAATTTGAATTCATTTAATGCTGTTCGCACCGAAGCCTTGGTCGAGACTTCTACTGGTCCACGGTCCGTTCCGCATTTTACTTGCTCCGCTTTTGAGCTCCCCGATGCGCTTCCCGATGCCGTCAAACGCCGCATGCCACGGCTGTCGGGCTTATTTTTTTCGGCTGTGTTCGAAGCTGTCGAAGATGCTTTCGGCGCCGATCAAGCTTTTCTGCGTGCAAATCCGGAGCGAGTTGGTTTGGTGGTCGGCACCGCATTCGGCGCGTTGTCGACTGCGATTGCTTACGAACGTCGACTGATTGAAGACGGCCCGGTGGGGGCTTCGCCGACCCTTTTCGCAGGATCGATTCAAAACGCGATAGCAGCGCAACTCTCGATTGCTCTCGGGATTCGTGGACCAACGTCAACGGTCACGACCATGGAGCTCACGACGCTCAATGTTTTGCAGATGGCCGCCGATTGGCTTGATCAGGAAGTTGTGGATCACGTCGTGATCGCAATTGGCGATGAAATTTCAGAGATTCATTTGTACGCAATGGCACATCAGTTGGATTTCAAGCCGTGGATTCGCTTGGGTGAAGGGGTCGTGAGTTTTGTGCTTTCAAAAGCTTCACTCCGTGAGGAGCGACGGCATTATCCAAGATTGCGCAGTCTGGCATTTCACCAGACAACTCTGCCTCAGGTTCCGCGAATTCTCTTTTCTCCATGGGATGGCGAACGCCAGAAGACAGAGTGCGAGCGAATGGCTGCGACTTCCGAAGCGAAAGTTGAAACTCATCTTGAATTTTACGGACATTCCCCAATCGGATTGGCATTCGAAATTGCCGCTGCGACCTGTTTAGTAGCCGAAGATCAGCTCACAACGGCCTGCGTGCAAATTCAGAATGCGAACTGGCATTCACAGATGGGCATGCTCTCGAATGAAGGCTCAGTAGGCCTTTCGAGTTTAAATCCGAATTCCGATTTTGGTACAGATTCAAGTTCACATTCTGATTCGGATTCTGGTTCGGATTCTGATTCTGATTCGGATTCGGATTCGGATTCG
>JAYVND010000879.1:0-8000 GCA_043758635.1 Bdellovibrionales bacterium | reverse complement strand
AAACCACCACTCGTTAGCTGCTTGTTGAAGCCGGGAATCCCATATTGAACCTTTCCGTCAGCTTGGCGGGTGTTCGCTCTCGGCGGAAGATAGCGAGGAGACATGTTCTGGCCTCCGTTCAACGTCACCTTTTGCCCGGAATCCGGGTCCGTGTAGGCGAAGTTATCTACGTAAACGTAAGCTTTGATAGCTGGATTAGACTTGGAGGAATCTGCTGCCGGAAATAATTCGGGGTGGTCTTGAAGCAATTCATAAAACGATTTTAAACTTGGGTAAGACAACGGATTGCCATCGACAGCAATCTTGTAGCTACCTTTTAGCGGCGCAAAGGGAACAAGGCTGCATCCTGCCTCGGCCTTCATTCCGGCAGAAAAGATGACTGATGCACCCACAATCGACGCCACTACACTCATACTAAAGACATTTGTTTTTTTCATGACGACCATTCTCCCTGTCGAAATTGCTAATCTTCTTCAAACAACCAATGGAGCAATGCATGTGCCAAGCATCGCACCAACCGGATGCGTTCTAAACCTCACTGCGCATTGAGAGTTGTCTCAAATCGAGATGCGCCGTGATCTCGGGGCGGGCTTCGACAAGTTTACGTCCACACATGTCTAAACTGTCGACAGACCAAAGGCTCGAAATTTTATGGGGTGAAATTTCACGCCTCTTTCAAATGTGAACATTGCCCAAAGTCATTGAAAACTGGATCAGTCAAAAAACCACAGCGCTAGCGCAAACGAAGCAATCTTGCTATCTTCAAAGCTTTCGGCGGCGTGGCTTCTTCGAGCTTCGCCTTTTTTTACCGATACTTTTGGCTTATCATCAGTATTGGATTCGAGAAAATCGGCAGACGGCCGAATTGGCTGCCAAAGACGGTTGTTCGTACCGAAAGGAATCCTCGCGTGAAAGCATTTATTAGCGGAATTATTTTTACATTTATTGCATTAGGTGTTGGCGGACTTGCATGGATCTATGCGGGTGGAATGCCGGTCGCAACAAATTCTCCATCGCTTCCGCTGGAAAAAAAAATTGCCCACATGGCAATTCACGCCGCGCTTCGAAATGACGAAGCAGAAGGAGCCCGCTCTCCCATTTTAGCTGATGATGAAAATCTCGTGTCGGGCGTGAAAATTTATCGTGCCAACTGCGCAGTATGCCACGGGATCACCGGACAAAAAGAGTCGTCAATTTCTTTAGGGATGTTTCCGCATCCACCCAGTCTCATGCCTCCGAGCAAAGGTGTGACGGACGATCCACCTGGCAAAACATTTTGGCTCGTAAAAAACGGGATACGCACAACGGGCATGCCCGGATTTGCCAAATCTCTTTCGGATCGCGAGATCTGGCAAGTCACCATGCTTCTCACCAACATCGACAAAATGCCAGTTGCAGTGAAGGATGCGTTGGAGAAACCCGAAATGCCGCGATAGTTATGTTCGCAAATCTCATTTTACTATTTGATATATGACCATAAAGTGAAGCGCGGCTCCGATCAAGGTCATCAAATGAAAAAGCTCATGGTAACCGAAATATTTTGGAAAAAGATTTGGCTTCCGAGCGGCGTAAAATACGGCGCCAATCGTGTAGGCCAATCCACCGGCCACCAACATCGAGAAGCGAAATGCTCCAAGACCATCTGCAAGTTCACGCAGGAAGGGCACCGACAACCAACCGACTACGACATAAAGTGCTGCGGAGAGTGGCTTAGGAGCTTCAGGCCAAAATGCCGATTTCGCTATCCCAATTCCCGCCGCGATCCAAATCAACGTTAGTAAAATGCGACCATCATGCTCATTGAGCGCCAAATTACAAACCGGCGTTGAAGTACCCGCGATCAACAAATAGATTGCTGAGTGATCCAACTGTTTGAGAAACGCCCGCGTGCGGGGCGCCCAAAAAATACGGTGGTAGAGCGCACTCGCTGCGAGAAGCGTCAGTAAACCAAATGCGTAGATAAAGCAATCAACCTTCGATTGAAGCGTCGTGCATTTTGCGAGTAAAAGGACACAGGCACCGAGAGAAACAAAAAATGCCTCCTGGTGAAGATAGCCTCGAAGCTTAGGAGTCGTGAGAAGAGAATCGCGTTCCATACAGAAAGACCTCTGAGTCGGAGAGCACTGAGTGAGTTACTGAAGAATCTAGAGCCGACCCACGCAGTTTAAATCTTCGAACGAAGTCTTGAGACGCTTGATTAAACTCTCTTCAGCTTTGCGAACCCAGGTGCGAGGGTCGTAAAATTTTTTGTTTGGCGCTTCGTCCCCAGTTGGATTGCCGAGCTGACCCTGTAGGAAATCTTTTTTAGAAGCGTAGAACTCGCGGACGCCATCCCAATAGGCCCACTGCAAATCGGTATCGATATTCATTTTGATCACGCCGTAGCTGATTGCTTCTTGGATCTGTTCGCGCGATGAACCCGAGCCGCCGTGAAACACAAAGTTCACTGGCTGTGCCGAAGTTTTATGCTTCTTCTGAATGAATTCTTGCGATTTTTTTAAAATGACCGGCGAGAGCTTCACGTTGCCTGGTTTATAAACTCCATGCACGTTTCCGAAACTTGCCGCAATGGTAAAGTTGGGATTGATCTCACGCAATGCCGTGTAAGCCTCATCGACGTGCTCCGGCTGAGTGTAGAGTTTTGAGCTGTCGATATCGCTGTTGTCGACACCGTCCTCTTCACCACCGGTTACCCCAAGCTCGATCTCAATTCCAGTTTGAATAGCGCTCATACGTTTCAAATATTTTGCACTGAGGTCTACGTTCTCTTCGAGCGGCTCTTCTGAAAGATCCAGCATATGGGATGAAAAGAGCGGTCGTCGATTATTTTGAAAATGGGCTTCGCCAGCGGTGATTAAGTGATCGATCCACGGCAAAAGTTTTTTTGCCGCGTGATCCGTGTGGATCACGACCGGAACACCATAGGCTTCGGCCATCATCTGAATGTGATGTGCCGCCGATTGTGCGCCGAGTGCCGGGCCACGAAGATTGTCGAGCTCAAGACTTTTACCCGCGTAAAACTGGGCGCCACCATTTGAGAGCTGAACGATCACCGGCGATTTCAGTTTTTTTGCAGTTTCAAGAACGGCGTTCACCGAGCTGCTGCTGATCACATTGACGGCTGGCAATGCGTAACCATTTTCTTTGGCGTCTTGATAAAGGTCTGTGAGTGCCGTGCCGAATACAATTCCTGGTTTGAATTTCATAGTTCACCTGCCAATTGGGCTGCGGGAATGGAAAGCCGGAGATGCGAAACCATAACGCGAGCGTGAGTCACGGTCACTGGGAAATTGCCCTTGGGCCGTGAGAACTGTAGTCTCCAACCCAACACCCTCGCCAGAGCAACCGGCGGCCAAAACATCAGAAGGGAATTCCGAATGGAATCACAAATGGAAAAATCTCAGATCGAACTCGTCATCAGCTCGAGAGAACGTGATCTAGGCGGCTTCAGTGTGAGACGGCTACTCCCTTACGCCACGCACCGAATGGTTGGTCCGTTCATATTTTTTGATCACATGGGCCCTGCTGAATTTTCTCCTGGACAAGGAATGGACGTGCGACCGCACCCTCATATTAATTTAGCAACCGTGACCTACCTTTTTGAGGGCTGCATTCACCACCGCGACTGTCTTGGCTCAGATCAAGTGATTGAGCCGGGCGCCATCAATTGGATGACGGCAGGCTGCGGAATTGTCCACTCCGAGCGCACACCCGATGACAAACGCGCAAGCGGCATGAAGATGAATGGCATTCAGCTATGGGTCGCGCTCCCGGCTGAAAAAGAGGAACAGGCGCCTCGCTTTGAGCATCACCCGAAGAGCTCATTTCCTAAATTTGAATACGAGGGTGCAACGCTCAGTGTTTTACTTGGTGAGGTTTACGGAAAGCAAAGCCCAGTGGCAGTTGATTCTCCGCTCTTTTACGTAGAAGCCGATTTGATAAAAGGCAACTCGATCTCCAATCCTCAAGGCGCAGGCCGTGAGGTCGCGTTTTATGTCGCGTCTGGCGAAGTCGAATGTGAGGACAAAACTTACGGCGCATACACCATGATTATTGCGAAGCCCGATGGTACCTTAAGGGTCACGGCGTTGTCCGACGCAAAGCTTATGATCATTGGCGGTGATCCTGTAGGAACAAGGTTTATGTACTGGAACTTGGTCTCGAGCAACGAGGATAGAATTGAAGAGGCGAAAAAAGATTGGGCAGCAGGCCCACGTGCGGAAAGTCAGCGCTTCCACAAAATTCCTGGAGATGATCACGAATTTATCCCATTACCGGACTGACCTTCTCGCACCAGGCAAAAGCTGCGGCACCGAGAATTGCAGAATTATCCTCATCTAATCCTGTGGGAAAAATTGTGATTGCGCTACGAAGCACGTTGAGAAGATTCATTTCGAAATGCCGCCGTACGGGTTGGAACAATAGTTCCCCCGCTCGTGCGAGACCACCCATTAAGAAAATTGCTTCAGGGCTAGTGATCGCGGCAAGATCAGCCAGTTGCTCGCCGAGCAACGCACCCGTTTGCTCGAACACTTCGAGTGCCAACTCATCGCCACTTTTTGCGGCATCTGCGACATCACTTGCCGTGAGCGAATCAGATCCACGCAGAATACTTGGAATCCCTAAAGCATTGAGCTTTTCGTACGCAGTCGTCACGACTCCCGTTGCCGATACGTAGGTCTCGAGGCAGCCGCGTCGACCACAACCGCAATTTCTTCCGCCGCGAATCGCAATCACATGACCGAACTCACCGGCAAACCCGCTCTTCCCATAAACAAGCTGACCATTGGACACAATCCCACTTCCGAGTCCCGTTCCAAGTGTGAGAACTACGAAATCTTTCATCCCACGAGCAGAACCGAATTTCAATTCGCCGAGCGCCGCCGCATTCGCATCATTGGTGACGTAGGTTTTTAGATTTAAGCTCTCTTCGATCATGGACGCGATCGGAACGATCCCCGACCACTTGAGATTTGGAGCATATTCAATCTGGCCGGAATAAAAATTCCCATTCGGAGCGCCGACACCGACCGCACAAATCATCGAGGAAGCCACCGGTAAAAACTTGGTTTCGGCAGGAGCGTGCGTAAGTAACAGGCCGTCTAATTTTTCGCGCAGTCGCTCTACGAAATGTGCCGGATCTTCTGTCTCACATGTCGGAATCGACGTCTGGCAGATAATGGCCCCGTCATCGCGCACCACGCCAATTTTAGTCGACGTCCCGCCGATATCCACGCCTAAATAAAGCTCCATCGAATTCTCCGCCGTCACTGATCAAAAAGAACAGAAACTAGGCGTTTCATCTCGCAAATTAAATTACAAGAAACGAATGGATAAAATCACTCCACATCTTGTTGAAAAACCATGGGCGGGCGGGTTCATTCGCGACCATTTCTTAAAAACAGAATCGGTTTATCAGATGACTTGCATTTTCGCGCCAGAACATGCCGTCCCCCACTCAGTCAATCAGGAGAACTTATCCGCAACTGAACGTGTCGCGACCGCAATGGCGCCTCTGAGGCGCCACGCTCCAGCCAATATTGGTGAGGCATGGCTGATTTCGACCTTGCGTGATGGGGAATCTCATGTCGGTGAAAAAAACTTTCCGATGTGATCGGATCGCCTCTTAATTTTTTGGTGAAGCTGATCGATGCACGCGAAAATTTGTCAGTGCAGGTTCATCCGAATGACAAGTGGGCACACGAGCTCGAAAACTCGCGTGGAAAAACCGAATGCTGGTTGATCATGAACGCAGAGCCTGGCGCCGGGATTTTTTTAGGTCTAAAAACTGGCGCACCTGTAAACGAGTTTGTTGAAGCCGTCCGCTCGGGCCAAGCCCTTGATTCTTTACTTCGTTTTTTTCCCGTGAAACGCGGCGATTTCTTCTCGGTGCCCGCTGGTGCAATCCACGCAATTGGTGCCGGTGTCACGCTTCTTGAAGTGCAGCAGTCATCTGGCATCACGTACCGCGTTTGGGACTGGAGCCGTACCGACCGCGAGCTTCATATCGAAAAGGCGCTGAAAGTGTTAGACCCGCACGCAGTTTGTGAAGTCCGCTATGACCTGTTATCGCCGACAAAAGAGAATTTACCGAAAAGCGAACTCCTGTTGCGCCATCCAGATTTCGAATGTCGCTTGAACGAAGCCAATGGGCCAGGTTGGTTCGTGGATCTCAAAACCTTCGCGGTTCAAAAAGCGGATGTGTCTCCATTTGATCAGTTTATATTTGTAAAATGAATTGTGCGCAGTGAATTTGGTGGGGTCGTGTGGGTGCCGTAATCGATGACCACTCCGTCGCTTAAAACTTGACGGCCTCGATACGTAATAACACCGCCACTCGGAACCCAAACCAAAACACGCGCTGACAAACCCGGTATCGTAACCAGAGCTGGAGAACTGATTTTTCTCAGTACAAAAGCTTGCGAGACAGTGTCATATAGATCGTATTGCAGGGCGCTTTTCCGCATCAAAGATGACGAAGAAGTACCGGCGAGCGACACATTCTGAGTTGCAGCAAGCGAAAATAAAGGAGGCGAGTCTCTCGCAGTCTGAAAGGTCGCGACGCTCAAGTCTTCGATCTCAACTTTTACGGTCTTATCTCGCGTCGAGGGATTGTAATAGAGAAAAGATCGAAAAGCAGGAGCGTGAAAAAAATCGGTCGCCAGAAGATCAAGGCGTAAAATATCGTCTTGATCAGTTTTCGCGATTATTGCCCCAAAGATTCCCACATGGGCCGAGCCGTAGACCCCGTATTGGGAAACATCAGGATTCTTTGCGCTCCAGCTAGGCCCATCCCCTTGCGCGACTGGCGCATTTAAATTTTGGTACTGAGGCATCGTCGAGCGACGAACCAGACCTTCATATGCGATCACCCCTTTTGTGACGCTCGCCAACTGAGGAAGCGTTTGGTGTTCAGCGGGAATATGATCGGGATAAAAGAATCGTGCTGCATTTGCGACGTTGAGCATCCATTTTCCGATGAGGCTCGCGTACGCCGAATCGTAACGCACCAACGGCACAAGGGGCCAAGCAGCATCGTAGGTGTCCATTAGAAATCCGTAACCACCGTGATCGAGAACATTTCCCACTAGCCCAGCGGTGTCGTAACCATTCCAGTTCTCGCTCAGCACGCCCCAACCCGCTCGACAGCCAGAGTTGGATTCAAAAAACCAATTTAAAACTTTCAGCACGTCAAAGTTTTGATTCTCTTCGGCATTCAGACGAGCCGCCGTGTATGCGCCAAACGGGAGGAGCACCTCAAACGCGGGATCATTTGAATTTGACAGAAGTGCAGTCTCAGCAGAAATAGCTCCTTGTAAATAACGAAAATCCCCAAATTTTCGATAAGCGGCGTGTAAAACCCAAGCGTGCCCTGCGGATGCATCTGGTTGCGGACAGATCCAACTCTGCCCGCGCCTCATCTGCCCATAATCAAAATAAGTTGAGTTGTAATCGCCTTTGAGAATTTGATCGGCTTTATAAAACTGATCTGCTATTCCACGCGCGATCATATCAAAGTCGGCTTCATTCGGATATTGGTCGACAATCCCGTAAAAGAGTACGTTAGGAAAAAGATCATACCACCAGTCACGCCCGTACCCGCCCCCGAGTCCGCCGATCATGGGTGTGGTGTTGTTCTGCATAATGTTCCAACCGGTCTCGCGATTGAAATAATTTTTAAGTGCGCCGACAAAGTCGGTCCCATTTTGATGGGCCTTGTCGATACCTACGAGAGACGCGCCGAGAATAGCCCCCATCGATGCAAGCGACTCGTGATACATGCCCTGATTATGAAGTGGGCCCTGACGAATATCCCCTATCGCCGTGTAAAGGCCGATCGTTGTTTGTTCAAAATTCTTTCGAGACTCGTCCTTCCATATAAGTGGCCAGTACTGACCGGGCGCCGAAAAGTCATAGACCTCGTGATCGAACTTTTGCGCAAGCGCGTGGTAATCAATGATTTCAAATGGCATCGGGCGCGTTGGCATTTTCGCAACTAC
>JAYVND010000878.1:0-2544 GCA_043758635.1 Bdellovibrionales bacterium | reverse complement strand
AAACAATTACAGAATGCCTGAAGAGTACCAGGCAGCTTGTAAGAGCCACCTCGTAGCCTTTGAATCGCGATCTGCAACTCTTGTCTGCGTTGCGGGTGCTTCGTACACTAACGGGTTGCATGCTGCTCGAACTGGTTGGAGAGCCAGTGCCAAAAATCGCGATGACGCTGCGCCGCTTCCTTTCGAAAGAATTAGCCTTAATTTCAGGATGGTGAGGCCAGCTGCCTGGAAATTGCTTCATGATAAAGGTCTTGCGAATCGCGCTAAATCACGTTGAGCCCACTCAAATAGTTCGATGGCAGGTCGTTGAAAATTTGTCACGTCTAGGCGGATTTGGTAACGCGTCCCTAGCCCGTTGCGCTGCTCTTCTCGTTATGGCAGACGATTGGCGATAGAATTTCGATATAGTAATTAACGATAGTCTCTTAAAAACTGGATTTTCCCAGGGCGACTGCAATTTATGTCTTGCTCGTAAGGCGTCGCAGTCTTTTCGACCTGTAGAGGGTTAACATCTTAAATGAGAATCCGCACTACGAATCATTCGAAGAGCTCTCGATTTCGAATCCCCCAGCTACCCATTCGTTATAGCCGCCTACCAAAATACGTGGCTTCTTTGCCGGGCGAAGAGATCTTGCAATCCGCTTTGATTCTGACCCATCAGAACAGTAAAGTGTAAACACATCTTCTTTTCCGATGCGCAAACGATGTAGTTGTATGGCAAGGTCCTTTTCGGTCACTACCTTCGCCCCAACAATTTTTTCCGTAGCGCTTTCACGTAAATCAAATAGGCGATCACGCGGCTCGGTCCTGAGAGCATGTGCTTGGATGAATCGCTGTTGCACAAACTTCGCAACCTCGCGTTGCATATTTTTATGTAATCCGTCCATTTCGAACATACTTTCGAGAAACGCGTCTTCAAGCAGGTCGAACACAATCTCTCTGGTGAGCAAAAATATCTCTTTTCGTTTGGCAACAGCCAAGAGAAGACGCGAAGCGTCTTCGATCTTTGGGTAAGAGACATGGTAGTGAAGGTCACGCCCCGCAAGGTAAGGGGTCAAGCCATCAGATTGCACGATTCGGCCGCCAAGATCAGCGCCGATATTTTCGTCATCTTGCCAGAGCATTGCGACCGACAAAGTTCCGATAGATTGTCTAGCAAGGATCAGAGATAGAATTACGTCACGCCGCCGCTGTGCTTCCTCACCGTCACTCCAAATCGAAGTCTCAAGATCATCGCCGTCTTGGAACTCATCGAGAGCCTCAAGTGATATGTTTTCAGGATCGATCGCCCGAAGGTCAGGAAGCATTTTATCCTGGACTTTCCGGGCCAATGACCGATGTGGTACACCAGCCACGATCTGATTAAGAGTCTGCTAGATAGCCGAGAGCCTCAACGGCTCCGTTGCGAATATCTTCATCATCGGCACGACTGTATTGAATGAGAAGATTCATACGCGTCTGCCGAGTTGCTTCGTGTTCAATATGGCCAAGTAAATAGGGAAAATAGTATTTTGCGGTTCGTGGCATGTCGATAATATTCGCATCGATATCATGCAATGCTCGAGTTCCGTAAAATTCAATGAACGGCACCACAATATCGAACATAAACTCTTCCTGAGCATTTGAGCCGCGCCGCCTATGAAGAGATTCACGAAGTTTGCTGAATGCCGTCAGATAGACGGTATCAGCCTGTTCGCCGATCGAGCCGAAAATGGCAAATGAGATTGAGTCTTTAATCGTACGTGGTTCTTCCGAACTGCTGTCAATGATTTGCGGAAACAAATCTATCAGAGTTTGCGCATATCGATCGACGTTACTCGCTGAAAGAGGACCGATGAACGATATTTGATGTGTCGACATTGGTGAAAATGCTGAAGTCCATGGGCCAGCGCTACTAGATCCGACAGTCGAAAACTGCTCCACCAAAGAGCGACAAGCTTCCGTAACGGGACTTGTTACGTTAGACCCAGCGTAAGCGAAGGCGGCTTCTTTGATCATGCGGGAGCCGTAGAGTTCCAAGAAGCCTGTGCCCCCGGCGTCAGTGCATTCCAAAAAGTATTTTTAGCAAGTTTGTGCGCTTGCTCGAACCATACGCGCCACTCTTGCTCCATGTCAGTAACTGTTCTTGGATTTGGCATGAAGGAACGGCGAATTATGTTATTTACCATGAGGTGCTTTTCGCGCATGCGTTCATCTGGTTGTGCGACCGCAACTTGGGTTAACACTGATCCAATGGTATCCGATCGAGCGCTTTGGTATGACAAATCATCAAACTGCGTATGTTCGTCAGTGTTGAGATTTAACCGTAGAATAGCCTGCGCTTCTACGAGGTCGGCAGCCGGGATCCGATTATAGAACCCGACGGAGTAGCTCGTGACTAATTCGTTCGGATTGATAGAGCGAAATTTCTCTATAATACCGAATGTGGCGTCACGGTAAGCCTCGTAGCCGGGCTCCCATGTCAGCGCGTTAACGGTGTTCATGCGTGGTCCTAGCTGGATAACGCCCTTGTTGTCTTCAGTAAAAAAGCGATAAGCCGCCACG
>JAYVND010000877.1:0-2548 GCA_043758635.1 Bdellovibrionales bacterium | reverse complement strand
AAAAAAGATGAGGCACCGGCTCCGACATCTGGAGGCGCTTCGGGAATCGATCGAGCCACTCGGTCTTGAACAAGTGAACCAGCACCTGATTTTACGTCGGCTTTGATTTTCTCGGCCTTTTTATGAAATCCAAGTCCCTCAGTGATCGGCTTGAATTCAAATTCGTCCATCGCATCCATCGCCATCGAAGCACTCCTTCAAAAAGACCGCATCAGCTCGAAGCCATACTTTATGATGCTGAGAGTTGCGACGCAAGCCGTTTCGACCCTAAGCACCTGTGCGCCAAGGGTCACAGGCTTGAGTCCAAACGATTGAAATAACTCAACTTCAGCGTGCGAGAAGCCACCTTCACTGCCAACGAATGCCCAAACTTCTTCTGGTTGGGCAGTGCGCATGTTTTCGATGCCCTCCCGAGCACTCAAAACAGAAGCGCCCTCATAGGCAAAGAGACCCTGTGAATGCCCCTCACGGTTAAAACTGCGAAGGAGAGTTTTCAGATCTACGGCATCGTGAAATTGCATCCACTCTCCGCGGCCCGACTGTTGCGTCGCCGACTGAATGATACGATCCAGACGAGCGCGCTTTTTCTGGAGCACGTCGGTCTGCGTACGCACAAAACTGTAATCGGAGTAGAAGGGATGGATCGACGTCACGCCAAGCTCCACTGCTTTTTCCACAACGGCCTCAAGAACCGGAAGACGCGGAATTGAAAGTGCAAGACGCAAGTGCGGTTTTGGGAGAGGCGGAATCACGCGGCTCTCAATCATTCGAGCGACCGATTCTTTTTTTGTTTCTTGTACGATCTCGACGAAGAACGCGACACCCGCTGTCGTCATCTCCGAAGAAATTCCCGACGCTGACTTCGCATTTTGTAAGCCGGATGTCCTGCTGGTGGCCGGCCGATCCGTTAAAACATCTGTTGGAACTGGAACTTCCGCGATCACTTCGAATTTTGAGCCGAGAGTTTGACGGCACACATCCCGGATGTGATGCAGAACATCACCACTCAGGTGAACTAAGACTGCGCCGTCGAGAGTCGGACGAATGCACGCTTGAGGAACCCAGTAGCGCCTCATAGCGGTTTCTCTAAGATCGCAGCTGACCATTCGTTGTCGGTTGATGAATTGATCAGCTTCAAATTTGTCAGGCGAATGAAATTGGCGCAAAATTCTGTCTCTCGCTCTTTCAAAATGCCCGACAAAATCATGCGACCGCCTGGTTTCAAAACACGCACGAGATCAAAAGCAAGCATCGTCAGCACTCCATCGATGATGTTGGCCAAAACGATATCGTATTGCCCTTGCTCTTCTTGAATGCTGGTGTCTGGAATTGAAATCTCAGAGGCGTCGTTGTGGGCGAGATTCTCGCGAGCCGTGCGGCGTGCTTCCGGATCATTGTCGAGACCAATCACATGCTTCACACCCATACGCAAGGCAACGAGCGCGAGAACAGCCGTACCCGTTCCGACGTCGATTAAAGACACAGCTGATTTGCGACCAAGTTCTTCGATGAGAAACTTCGCAGCCAAGCGAGTGGTCTCGTGCGTACCAGTGCCGAAGGCCATGCCGGGATCTACAAACAAAGCTTTGCTTAAATCGTTTGCGACTTCTGCCGGTGGCTCGAACCAGCTCGGCACGATCCAAAACGGTGCCGCAAATAAGAATGGTTTAAAACCTTTTTTCCACTCGTGCATCCAGTCGCGGTTTTCTTCGTGATGCATCTCAAATCCTGCGTGCGGAAAAGCAGATTGAAATTTCAGGAGCAGATTCTCTTCGGGCAAAACCGAAAAGTAGATGTTTAGGTCGAGAATGTCGGTTTCAACGATGTTCGGCTCATAAACCAAATCCATTTGCTCAAACGAGAGATCTTCGGCAACACCTTCAGCGCCATTTTCAAACGCGAATTCACTAAACGAATCTTCGTCTTCGCGACTGAGGCCGACAGCCTTCAATCGGAAATAATTTGGGGCATTGGTTACAGACTCGGGTATTGCGTGCGGCATCTGAGTTCACTCCACGTATAAAAACAAATCTCCGCTCTTCGTTTCGCTCGGTCTGGAAGTCAGCGAATTCGATCAAGAGTGGAGATTTAGAATGGACCCATGCCGCTTGTGACAAGCGGAACAATTTAGTTCGATGAGCCACGAGTGGGCACGGGAACGCGGACCATATCAGGGCTTTTTGCCGATGGGGAAGCCTTTTCGGAGGAGTCTGAAGTCGTTGCAATGCCTGGCGAATTCGTTGCTACCGTTTGCAAGCCATCAGCGAGAGTCGTTTGGGCAACAGGGGACGTGACCGTCGGTGTTGCGGGAGCGCTGACCTGCCCGGCTCTCGCAGCAGATTGGGCAAGCGTCTGAACAGAATTTTGAATTGAATTTTGAATTGAATCTTGAACTGAAGCTTGAGTTGTTGCCTGCGCACCAGCTGCGGCCGATTCAGCAGTCGCCACCTGTTTCACAGATGGAGCGTTCACCGGCGGTGCTGCGGATGTTACAGCAGCTGAGGCCGAAGACAGCGCGACTGCCATTCCCGAAGGTGGAGATGACGAT
>JAYVND010000876.1:0-2549 GCA_043758635.1 Bdellovibrionales bacterium | reverse complement strand
AAATTTCTCGCCGCTTCTCAAAATCATGGCAAACAAAAAGAGTTGAGTGACGTAAATTCTTTCGGTTCGGAGGTATCTGGAGCTGAGCCGGTTTCTTGGTTTTGGGACTTTCTGTTTTACGCACTTTTCGGAGTTGTGATCACCTCGAGCACCCATATCGCTGGCGTCCTGATGGTCTTCTCATTTCTCATCGTGCCGTCAATTTTGGGGCAAGTATTTTTTAAAACAATCCGCGCTCGCCTCCTCTTTGGCTGGACTCTGAGCACTGTCCTGAGCGTTTTTGGAATGTACGCGAGCTACAAGCTTGATGTTCCCGTTGGAGCATTGATCGTCGTGCTCTTTGCGAGCCTGCCAATTTTAGTGTTGATCAGCTTTGGCTTGATGTCTGTCATTTCTACAGGCCCAGGTAAGGGAAAATGTTCTCTCGCCTGAATTTGAAACCCGCCACGACAAGTTTGCCGCACTATGCGACAGAGTTGTACGACTCAATCATTCCCTTTGCCCCACAAATGCGCGACTCTTCCGCCATTCCGTTTTTCCAAAGGATGCGACGCCGCCTCAAACATAAAACGTTGAGTGCGGGAGTCGATTCCTCGTATTAACCCGACGTGCACTGGAGTGATCATGATCTCTCGCTTCGTTTCAAAAACGTGTTCGGTAACGAAAGAATCTTTCTTAAAAAAACTTGGCTTAGTGGTTGTCGTCTCGACAATTGGATTCTCAATTTCGAACCGCGCAGTTGCGGCAGATCCAAACTGGGAAGTTCGCAAAAATTCCTGGAGTTCAACAGACGAGCGCAATTACGCGTCATTTATTTCTGCGCTTGGTAATTCAGGTTGTAACACGATTGCATCCTGCCTAAAAAATCCTGCGAATCCATATCGCGGCACCGATTCCCCCAACTCACGCTTTTGGTCGGACTGCGCAAAGTTCCCCTATCTTCTACGTGCCTATTTCGCCTGGAAAAATTCTCTCCCATTCTCCTACGTGAGCGATGTTCAAGCCGTCGAGGGCAAAGGTGGTGACTTACGCTACAGTCCAAAAGGCAATCGGGCTACCGCCCGCCACGATGTGATCAACTCAGGAACACCCACCGACGGACTGCGCGCCGTCAACGACATGATGAACTCCGTAAACACTGCAATGTTCCGCTACGATCCTTCCTACGACTTCAAAAACGGAATGGGCTTTGATTTCTATCCTGTCGCCGTCACTCGCGATGCAATTCGCCCGGGCACAATGATTTACGATCCCAATGGCCACGTGGCCGTGATCTACAAAGTTGAAGACGATGGACGTATTCGGTTTTTTGATGCGCATCCCGACAACTCTGTTAGCCACGGCGTGTACGGCGAGAAATTTGTACGCTCAAGTCCTGGCATGGGTGCCGGCTTCAAAAACTTTCGCCCGCTTATGTTGGTTGGAAGCACTTCGACTCCTGCCGGCGATTTCATCGGCGGTAAAGTCGTTGCGGCAGCGAATGCGCAGCTTGCTCTTTATTCGACCGAGCAGTTTTTTGGAACCAACCAAGTCGCGGGATCATGGAGCAAAGGCACTTTCGTCATCAACGGAAGCCCCCTTGATTATTACGATTTTGTGCGGACCCGAATGGCACAGGGTGAGTTGAAGTATCACCCTGTTGAGGAGATGGCGAATGGGATGGATGCTCTCTGCCAAGATTTGCGTGACCGCGTTTCGGCCGTCGAAACTGGAATAAAAGCCGGCATGGATCGCAAGGATCACCCGGCCAATCTGCCGAGCAACATCTTTGGCACCGATGGCGATTGGGAATCATTCTCAAGCCCTTCGCGCGATGCTCGTCTCAAGACATCGTTTTTGGAGCTCCGAACCAACGCTGAGAAATTTGTGAAACTCTACGGCCAGAACAGCCCCCGCATCGAGTACAAAGGTACAAACCTTGGGGCCGACCTCCGTGCGGCTTACGAGAAATCAGCAAAGGCCTGCGTGATCACTTACGCGCGTACCGATGGCTCAAATGTGAAAATGGATTTCGACGAAGTTCAAAAACGGCTCTACAAACTTTCATTTGATCCATACAGCTGCCCTGAACTTCGTTGGGGTGCAACCACGACGGCTGAACTTAACACGTGCCACGATAATTCAACTAAACTCAGCTGGTACGATGCAGAACAATTTCTTCGCAACCAATTGGACCGTTCTTACGACGTAAAAATGGGCTTTTCGCTACAGCAACTTCAGGCCCATGTTCCCGGATCTGGAGTTGCAGTTGGTCCAGACTCGGATCTGCGCTCGTATCTTTATGGGATCTGATTTTTCGCGTCAAAACTGAACGGGTAAAAATCCCGATCTTCTAAAAGATCGGGATTTTTATTTAAACTGCATTCCATCCATCCTGCGATAAAAGCCAACGCCAAACTTCGGGCCGCCGATCACCAATATCGAAATGATTTCCTTCAAATTCTGAATATTTCAGTGAAACCGAAATCTGCTTGAGCACATCTCGAATTTGGCGCGCTCCGTATTGCAAATTGAATTGATCGCGCGTTCCGACATCCAAAAAGATACCG
>JAYVND010000875.1:0-2552 GCA_043758635.1 Bdellovibrionales bacterium | reverse complement strand
AACAGAATCTGCGTCTCACAAATTTCAGAACCCGTAGCATTCCTGACACAGCTGACTCCGGCAAAAGCTTGATTTAAGGGCCCAACAAGCAGGCTAAGCACTGTCAAGACAAGTGACAGTGCCACTTTAGGCCATGCCGCTGGATGCATTTTTTGAGTCAACAAATCGGTAACTGGCATTGCGTCGCTTTTTATTCGCATAGCCCGATATAGAGCAATCTCTAGGCCAGGAAAAGTCCAAATGCGCAGTTTCAACGCTCCATGGTCTCGAGACCGACGCTTCCGCTGTGATGGTAGTTCGCAAAGCCATATTGATCGTCCGAACGACGTTCCGAAGAAGATTGTCGCGAGCGGCTTCTCGCGAATTTTGGAGAAAATGTATCTCCGAATGAGAGGATTATTTCAGCTATATTGAGAAGATGGCGTTTAAGTGCTTTCTAATTGCAGCCATTTCCGCTTCGGATGCGGAGCTCATTTTCTCAACGAAGCGTTCTTTTGAAACAGATCTGACATGCTCGAGACATGCTTGGCTCTGAGTTTCTTTGACCATCAAATTAACTCTTGTTGGCCAGTCTTTTACTGCAGTGGTGAGTGGTACAACAATCACTGTTTGCAAAGCACTGTTCATTGAGTTCGGGCTGACGATAAGACAAGGCCTAACGCCATCCTGCTCACTACCGCGAACTGGATATAATTTCACTTTCCAGATTTCACCAACTTGAAAATCAACGCGGCGATTTGTCATCTTCGTCCTCTAAATCTGCCTCGAGCCACCGTTGGTCTTCCGCCGTCAGCTTCCCGCCACCGAAGGTCCACTTACTATGATGAGCTAGGTGCGAATCCAGAACGACCTTGTTGCTACCCAATGTAGTTGCATCAATAACATCGCCCTCAACGATATTCAGAGTCTCCTGAATCTCCTTGGGAAAGATAACTCCGAGGGAATTCCCGACCTTTCTGATTTTTAAAGTCGACATAGCGGCCTCCTTGAGAAGTTATAACATGAGTTATAACTAAATGCAACCCATTTTTTGAACTCCGCCACTCTGCCTTATCCGAGGAACAGGAGCAAAAATAAAGCTCCGGTAGATTTTAATAGTCGATTGGAAAGTAGAATCTGCTCCGGATGATTGTTACTAACGCTGAATCAAGAATTTAAAGCGCTGAGTCTCCACGGCGAGTTCTCACTATTTCACCTCAACAAAATCTACATTGAAGCAGAAGAGACGTTCTGGTTTCGACTTCTCAAATGTTTTGTCCAGTTCAGAAATGAACTCTACGATTTTTGAGCGAATGAGTTGGACGTCGGACGTGGCAATTGTCACTGGTGTGGTAAAAACCAGTTCACTGTTATCAATCGAGGAGAATCGTTCAATCGCTTTCAACCTCCAGTTGGCATGGTGGCGCGCCGCCAAAGGAGAAGACGACTCAACGTGCGTTCGAACTGGTCCGAAGGTTATTTGATTCCCTTCCAAACGAACTAGCTTCGTTCTTAAAAGAAAATCAATCGTGTTATTGACCAATGTCATCGGTAGAGAAAAATAATTTCCTATTTTTTCTCGCGAACGATATTTGGGGATCGCGCAAAGCAAGCGGATAGCGCTGTAATACCAGTTTGAATAGAATGTCGCCCAGTCTTTCTCAGACATTGATGAATTGTCTTTCGGAAGAATTTCGGCCAATTCACTCGCGCTTTTTCGCGATCGTTCAATTTGCCTGTTGAGGCGCCCACGAAGAGCTGGGGTGCTTGCTCGATCTCGATGAACCAAAGAAATGAGGTAGTCAGTCTGTGATTCCGAAAGGCCAAAAAACTTTGCAAGCATCAACGCTTGATCCGTATTCAACTCTTTCTCGCCATTGAAAATGTGGCTTGCCATAGTTGAGTGAATTTCTAGCGCGCGAGCGATTTTTTGAAACATGCCGTGACCGCCCTTAGGCATTAGCCTGACCTGTGCTCTCACAAATTCTTTGTAATTATCGAAATCAAAGACCGTCATGCATTACCTCGTAGTGAACAGATAAAACCAATAGTTGATCGATTAATCAACGATTTCGTAGACAAATGATAAATTTAATCTGGACGGTCATTGAGGTGCGGCGTAAGTCTGAGTACGAACAAGAACACCCAACCTGGAGTAAGTGGTGAATAAAAGATCCCAGAACTTGATGACCGTAACCATTTGTTTACTGATTGGTTTGACCGCAACAGCCGGGCCTAGGGATGGCGGTGGCGGCGATATAAATGAAAACAGAGCGACCGCGGCCCAAGTCCGCCGCGAATTTAAATCGCTCGGATATAACCTGCTAATCCCTGCCAGAAATCTTCAGAAAACCGAAGTAAATTTCATTAAAGATCCCGAATTAAAAGAAGTTATTGGAGTTCTCAGCCAACCAGCTAAATTTTTAGAGCTCGCCAATTCTGCGAAACTTGAACTCAACGAGGCCGGTGCTTGCTACGACGGTTACGGCGTGCCATCTGACGGTTCAGTCGATGCATTCAGCCCCGGCTCGACAATCTGCATGAGCCTCTCGCGGCTAATGTCACATTCTGCC
>JAYVND010000874.1:0-2554 GCA_043758635.1 Bdellovibrionales bacterium | reverse complement strand
CTGCTACTTGACGAAGCAGCCTAGATCAAACTACTAAACCGTCACCCACATGAGCGAGTTCTCGCTTTTGAATTCCCACCAAGACTGGGACGCGGCCACTCCTGCGACGTCCCTTACCAGTGCAAAGAGTAGTCAGGCACATTTGTCTGCCCGCTCTTATTGTCACCCCAACATTTAACGCCTTCATCTGACAAAGCATAGAAGAAGCCAATACCGGCTGAAAGCTTTTTTCATAAATTACGCCGCCGTGATCCCGGAAAAGTGCAGGCCCCAACGGCCCGAGTTTCCCAATAGGCCGCTGGAGCAAGAGATGGCTCGAAAAATCTGTTAAGCGGAGACGCCTTTCAAAACCGAGATGAGCTGGCGACTCTCGCGCTTTATTCTTGGTTTCACGCACAGCCAATCGAGAAACCGCTCCGACACCGATATAACAGCGACTTTTTAGAAATAGAGGCCAAAATGACTTGCGACGGCCGTCGCAGAACGAACCGCATCTTCGTGGAAACCGTATCCGAAGTAGCTCCCGCAAAAAAATATACGATCTTGGCCGTTGAGCTTTCCGAGTGAGCTTTGGGTTTGAACCGATTCAACATTGAAAATTGGATGGCGGTAACTGAAGGTTTTCGCAACGAGCAGCGGGTCGAAATTGCCCTTACCGAGCGTTAGGATGACTGGCCGTTTGGTTTTTAAACTTTGTAGGCGGTTCAAGTAATAGGATATGCGGTAGCACCCTTGGTTGCGGTCCCCAGATAAATCATCCAGCCGCTGCATGTTCCAGCTGCCCCAACTGCGCGGATCTTCGTTCAGAAACCGAACGTCGTGGTGAAGCGTTACTGGGTTGTCATGGTAGCGCCAAGGTGACAAAAGCAAAAGTTCGTCTTGAGTTGGATTTTTCAGCAATCGAAGACTTAAGTCGGCGTGAGTTGCAAGCACGACTTCGTCGAAGTTCTCAAATCCATCGATCAATTCTATTGAAACCGAACCGGACTTTCTATCGATACTTTGCACTCGGGAATTAAGACGAATCTCGCCGCAAAACTGTTCAGCAAACGCTTTTGTGTAAACTGAGCTTGACCCATTGAACGTGCGCCATAGCTTCCGGCTCTTGCCTCGGAGTAATTGGTGATTCTCAAAATAATTTAGAAGCGAGCTAATTGGGTATTCGCTCATTTGTGTTGATGGCACTGACCAGATCGCCGCTGTTAACGGCCAAACAAAGGCCTCAACAAAGACGCGGCTGTAGTTAGAAAGGTACTGACCCGCAGTCACTCCGGAGAGGTTCTTGCCTGAGTCCAGATCGCGAACCGCCCGCTTTCGAAAAGCGAATAGATCTCTCAAAATTTGCCACAGTTCGGGTCTCAAAAAGTTTCCGGGCTTAGCGAGGAATGGGGCGATGCCATTGCCGAGCGTGTAACTCAAGTTGCGGCACGGATCAGAGAAGCAGCTCGACATTTCTGCGGGAATCGCCCTTGCGCGCACACCGCGTGCATCAATGAAAGAAAGGAAGTTCGGATAGGTGGCTTCGTTGAAAATCAGAAAAGCGGTGTCGACCTGGAACTCCGTCGAGTCTTCATCAATTAGTGTGTGCGCGTGCGCGTGCCCGCCGAGCGAATTTGAACTTTCGAATAGCACAACGTCGTGCGCTTTTGAAAGAAGATAAGAGGCCGCAAGTCCACCAGCACCTGCGCCCACGATGGCAATTCGTTTACGAGAATTCAAAGTAACTCCTTTAAGCCGACGGGTGCCCCGTCACCTGAATTAGCTGATGCGACAAGCCGGTTGTTTTGAACCCTTTTTATTTAATACGATATGCCAGAGCTGCCAGGTGCGAGCTTGAAAGCCTCCTGCGAACGAAAGCAGGTAGAACTCCCACATACGTTTGAACTCTTCCGAGTAGCTGCCTTTCAACTCTGGCCAAGCAGCTTGAAAATTCTCGTTCCACGCGAGAAGGGTCTTTGCGTAATCAGGTCCAAAGTTATGCCAGTCTTCCATTACGAAAAGACCTTCAATCGCTTCTCCAATTTGCGCAATCGATGGCAATATGCCATTAGGAAAAATGTATTTATCAACCCACGGATCAGTGATCTTCGTTGTTAGATTATGGCCCACGGTATGTATGAGAGCGAAGCCCTCATCTTTAAGGGCACCGTTTATGACTTCCATGTATGTTCTAAAATTTTTGTAACCGACGGCTTCCATCATTCCTATCGAGACGACACGGTCATACTGACCTCTAATATTTCGATAGTCATCGAAGACGAATTGAACCGGGAGGTTTGCACACTCCTTTTCGCCATACGCAATCTGTTCCTTCGAGAGCGAGTACCCGACACATTCCACACCGTAATTTTCTGCAGCGAACTTCATGAATGATCCAAAACCACAGCCGATGTCCAGAACTTTCATGCCTGGTTTCAATCCTAGTTTTTTACAGATCAAATCTAGCTTATCGTATTGTGCCTGCTCAAGATTCGATGCATTTTTCCAGTACCCACATGTATACACCATTCGTTTATCAAGCATCCGCTTATAAAGGTCGTTTCCCAGATCATAG
>JAYVND010000873.1:0-2555 GCA_043758635.1 Bdellovibrionales bacterium | reverse complement strand
AAATTCAGGCCGAAGAGATCGAGGCGCTTTTGCTTGGAGCAGAAGAACAACAACAGATGGTCATGCTCGTTCAGTCACGCCAACTCGATCTTTGGGATCGACGTTTCGCGACTTTCCGTGCCGTAAACTTCGACCAAAAGCAGCAGGAATTCGCGAACCGAAAGATCGGACTCCGCGAGAAACTTGAATTCATGCGTAGCCAGAGGCTCTTCAGCGAAGAAGCAAAAGTCCTCGATGAGATTCAAAGTTTGTTCCCCAATGACCCGCAGTTTGCTTCCGAAAAGGAGGCTTTTGAAATTCGATCTGCCAATGAAGTGATCAATAACTTCGCACGTGCTAAGACCGACATTGGGGAAGATCTCCTGTGGAAAAGCCAGCGACTGAGTCCAGAGATGGATGAGGCAAAAACAAGAATCGTCCAACGCGCGCGAGAAATTATCGCCAACGCCCCGCAGACCGCGTACGATCTCGCATTGGCTATGCACTTTATGGATTTTAATCTTGATGCTCTGGAACTTCTCGCTTTGGTTCCGCGCCCAACCGCGGTTGCACCTGCACGCTCAAGCGATTGGTTAAGGCTCGAACTGCTGATTCGCGCTCGACAGTTCGTAAACGTGCTCGATTACACCGGACAAATTGAAATCATTTATGCGAACGAACCGGACACAGCTTTTGCCGTGACTTACGCCCGAGCCCGCGCGCTTTGGGGTCTCGGACAACACGAAATGGCAATTGATTTACTGAGCAGCCTTGTTCGGATCCGCCCGAATTATCGTTCCGCAAGTTCACTTCTCACCGATTGGATTGAGCAGGGAGGGGGCGAACTATGACTTTCGGAGAACGCTTCAAATCGCTTCGCTGGCTTTGGATCGGTTTACTCTCGATCGTAATTTTTTTCCTTGCTGGTTTTCTTGTCAGCACTCAGTTGCCGAAGCTTCGTAGATTTATGCTCGTCAAAATCGAAGAGCTGAGCCGCAATCAACTGCCCGTTTTTATTTTACCGGGCGCTCTCGATGTGAATCTTTTCCCTCTCGGCGCTTCGCTTAGGAACGTCAAGATCATGCCAAAGCCCGAGCTCCAGGCGATCATCGACCCCTTCACGATCGAGTCGGCACAGGCCACAGTTTCTCTGTGGCAATTAATTCAGGGCCGCCTTAAAGTTACCGGTATCAAAATCGAAGGCGCCGATCTTCGCGTGCGCCCCCCTAAGCCGAAAAAGAAATCAGGCCCACCGCTCGCCGGATTCTTTGATGCTCTCGCACAAATTCCAGTGCAAAAAATCGAACTGCAGAAAATTGGGCTCAATCTTCGCTCGGTCGATCCAAAACTGGAACTCGATGCTGGCGAGATCAACCTCAAGGCTGAACGACAAAGTGGCAACGCCCTTTCCCTCGATCTAGAAGCGCCAGGCCTCGTGTTACACGACCCCGAAACGAAGGCGCTTATCCGAATTGATCTCAACGCGAGCCTCTATGCGGCACGCGACTTCGTCACTCTAGAAGGCCTGAAAGTTCGCCGTGGTGATTCATTCGTTGTCGCTTCAGGGGAGCTCGCCGGGAATACTGAAGAGCTGAAGTTTCCGAGTGCGCGACTCAAAACACGAGGTGAAATCTCACTCGAGAGCACTCGCAATTGGATTGTTGGCACGTTCAATGGATTTGAGCAAATACCGAAGATGCAAGGCCGAGCTTTTTTTGATGCTTCGCTTGAACAAAAAAATGGCAAAAATCCGCGCGCGGAATTTAAGCTGAAAACAAGCCTGCTAAAAATCGATCATTTTTATTTAGATCAACTCGAGACTGCCGGAACGTATGCGAGGAACGAAATCAAGTTACCGAAGTTCACAGCTGACAACGACTCGGGCCACATCGACATTTCGGATGTGCTGATTTCTCTTAGTAGCCCATATGATTTCAAATGGAATAGCAAAGTTCCAAACCTCTCACTCTTCGAACTTCTGCACAACGTAGATGCTGGCAAAGTCCCAGTTTGGTTGAAGATCGCGGCTGAAGTGCCTTGTGCTGGCCACGCATTTCCCGATTTCGCTCTCACATGCAAAGGCAAAATTTCAGGCCGCAACTTGCTCGTCAAAGATGAGCTCAACGCGAAGAACACAATTGTCGCTGCGAAAGAGCTCGATGCGACGGGCGAGTTCACCGTCGGCGCACAACAAGTTTCGTATAAGGCAGAAATTAAGGGACCCCACTCGCAGGGCCGCAGTGACGGCGTCATTATTTATAAACAAGGCTTCAATATTAATTACGAAGCCGATAATCTCAATCTCAACGACCTGTCAAATTTGGCCGATTTAAAGCTTGAAGGCCAAGCGCGAATCAAAGGCTCCACCAAAGGTGATAGTCACGCAGCGACACTCGCCATGAACATCGATGGCCAAAATATTTGGTTTGAAAACTTTGGCCTCGGTTCGCCTAAAGCAGATGTGACATACCAAACGAGTTTATTAGATTTTAAGAACGTTCAAGGGCATTATAGCGTTTCCCGCTACAACGGAAATATTCGCGTCGATCTTCACAAAAAGACAATCGATGTGAACG
>JAYVND010000872.1:0-2556 GCA_043758635.1 Bdellovibrionales bacterium | reverse complement strand
AAAAGGCGACGCATTGATCTCGTTTCTGGTCGTGCTTCTCATTGCGGCTTCTGGACTTTTTTATATTTATGTCAAGAAGCACTCTCACTCGAAAGATGCTGAGATAGCCGCAAGTCAGCCCGCAGCTGACGCTCAAGTCGTGGGTCATCAGGGAACAAGTGCGATCGCCAAAGTCGATGGCGAAATTGCATCCACGCAGGCATGCGCTAAGGTTTCGCCTGAAACTCGAGTGGGTATCCATTTTCGTGAAATTGAAGCTGTCAATAACGGTCAAATCAAGACCCTCTTGATACGTCCAGACCTCTGTGTAAAGAAAGACGGGAGCCCAATCGAGATTCGAGTTTCAAAAAACATCCGGGACAAGCGCCAGGCTTTCTTTTTGAGCAGTGGAAAAATAGAAATCACTGGAATTCGCGATTTCGCTGCCGATCAAGTTCCTAACGCTGAAATCGAGAGAGAGAGTAAAGAGTTCCTAGGGCACCCGGAATTGGGTCGAAAGAAAATGGGCGAGTTTGCTAAGTCTCTTCCTCCAAATCAAAATCGATTCGCAGTCATCACTTTTAAATTACTTTCTCCCATTGTAGTCACTCCTAATCAGTCACCGGTATTTCTCAACTACGCCGAGATCGCAAAAGCGGATGCGCTGGATTCCTTTAAAAAGAGGGGCGCTGCAGTCATCGATTTGAGATCACCTCAAGAATTTGCGGCCCACCACTTTGCCTCGAGTATAAATGTTCCCTACATTGTGATCGAAAAAAATCCACTTGCTCTGTTCAAAGAATTTAAAAAAACTGACCAATTTACGCCAACAAGTCTGCCGGGTCCGGTGACGGACCAACTCGTTTTCATCGGGACTTCGAATGCCGATATAGCGCCCGCGCGCGCAGCGCTCATTGCTCGCTCTGCAGGTTGGAAAAATTTGGTTGTCATACGCGGAGGAGAATTGGAGCGTCTCTCTAAAACTTCTAGCCAGAGCTCCGAAAATTTAGCTACCGGCAAGCCCGCTCCTGCAAATTCTTTCAAAAAAAATAGATAGTTCTCGTTGATTTAAGAAAATCGATTTAAATCACGAAAGGTGCACCATGAAACGCCGAGAATTTTTGGCCTCCGGCATGAGCCATTCACTCTTACTAACGGCGTTTGGCGGTATCGCTCCTTCACTTTCATTTGCAGCGGTCGATGCTAAGACTTCGGATTCAAACCTGAAAGCATTTCTTGTTGCCGGTCATATAGATCCAAAAAAATCCATCTCCCAGAACGAATTGCTTGGAATAAGCGCCGATGCAGATGGTTTTGCTTGTACCTTGGATCTTGAAACAAAAGAGATCAAAAAATTTCCTATTCCGATTTTCGCGCATTCGTTCTGTCAGCACCCCACGGAACGAAGCCACGCTCTCGGTGTAGCAAAGTGGACCCCATCTGCAGTATTCGTAGATTTAAAAGCCGGTCGACTCATACAAGCGATCCGAGCCCCCGACTCATTTCGGTTTTTCGGTCACGCAATTTTTAGTCCTGATGGAAAATACGCATTTTTGACTGCTGACTCCGCAACGAAAGAAACTGGCGCAATCTGCGTTTATGAAACTGCTTCTTGGAAGATGGAGGGCTTAATTCCGACGAAATGCCGTGGGCCGCACGAACTCATCAACTCGCACAATCGAGAGATTATTATTGCAAGCAGAGTCTTCGCAAAGTCAGGCGCCGCGTCCGGCCTGATAGAGTTCTTTGATCCTCTCGAGAGAAAATCTGTTCGAACTGTTGCGCTTCCGCAGACTCGGTACATCGCGCACATTTTGCAGCTTGATCCGAACACTCTTTTAGTTTCCGGTGGATCGTCAACTTCACGACCAGAAGTTTATTCGTTCGATTTAAAAACGGAAAAAATCAAAGACATTCGAGATGCAAAAGGTTATCCGCAAAAAAAACTCGAGTGCGATGCTCTAAGCCTCGCGCAGCTTTCTGATTCCGAAATCGCCGTTACGTTCTCAGGTTCAAACGAGGTTGTCGTCTGGGATCATCAGCGCCAGCGAGTTCAGATGATTCCGATCGGCCATAGAACCCTTGGACTTGCGATGCATGAAGGCGTGCTTCTTATGAATGCTGGCAAGAATGGCCGACTCCATTCCTTCGCCTCGAAACTACCTTGGGGCTTAAATGAAATCACAGCAAAAGAGCAGACGTTCTTCGCGAGTGGCCGTCATATCAAGGTCATGTTATATGCATAAACCGATGCATAAACCGAAAAAATCTTTGGCCCCCTGTTTCAGAGTTCAAGAAAAGTGATGAGAGTGAGTCGCGCTGTATGATAATGGATTTACAACTCATTGATAAATCCCAGTGCCTACTTGCCGTTGCCGCTGCTGATTTTTTTAAAACCACTTTGGAAGCCATTCGGAAATAGGTTCGACGAGCCTGACTACTTTGTCGTTCCAACCTCGATGTACTATCGACTGCGCAGTCAACAAGAGAATTTATATCGTCGAGAATTTGCAGACTTCAATCCTATTTTAGAAAAAGAACTCGGCTGGCTCTACAGCATCATCATTGAAAAATTTT
>JAYVND010000871.1:0-2557 GCA_043758635.1 Bdellovibrionales bacterium | reverse complement strand
GCTCTCGCCACTCACCTGGGGATCGGCTAAACAAAATTTCGGCGTGAACACATTCCTCGATATTTTCTGCCAATATGCGCCGCCGCCAACTCCTCGCGAAACAAAAGAGGGTCGAGTGAACCCGCTCGATAAAAATTTTTCGGGCTTCGTGTTTAAAATTCAGGCCAACATGGATCGCCGTCATCGTGACCGGGTGGCATTCGTGCGAGTTTGCTCAGGCCAATTTGAGCGAGGTATGAAGGTGAATCACGCACGCCTCGGCCGCGAAATTCGTCTTGCCCATTCCAATCAATTTGTAGCTCAAGAGCGCGAGACGGTTGATCTTGCCTACGCGGGTGACATCGTGGGCGTGAACGACACTGGCAATTTTCAGATCGGTGATAGCATCACGACCGGTAAAGTTCTGCATTTCGAAGACATCCCCAAATTCCCGCCCGAGCTGTTTGCTCGATTGTCGGTGTCGGATGCGATGAAGCGCCAAAAGTTGCAAAAGGGTTTGAAGCAGATCTCCGAAGAAGGAGCTGTTCAGCTCTTCATCGATCCGGTGATTGGTTCTCAAGATCCGGTGATTGGCGTGGTCGGTGAACTTCAATTCGAGGTTTTGATTTACCGTCTCCAGGATGAGTACGGTCTCGAGGTTCGACTCAACCGTTTGCCTTACACGGTCGCCCGTTGGCCGCGTACAGCGAGTGGCGAACCAGTTCCACATTTAACTGGGAACAACACGCTCTACCGCGACCTTAACGATCAACCCGTTCTCCTGTTAAATCAGGAGTGGGATCTGAACTGGGTTAAAAAAGAAAATCCAGATATCGACTTTGCAACTTCGATCGTCGTTGCACGCGACAGTAAAGCACCGCTCTATACATTGTAGGCGCTAGCGCTCAGTATTGTGAAAGAGCTCGCGTTCTACAGCTTGTGACACTGGTCGTTTCGTAGAAATTAAGAGGAGTTGAGAGCATGGATGTTCAATCTCAGAACAGTCAGTTCAATCAGGCGGGTGCGGGTGCTTCTTTAGCCACATCCGCAGCCTGGCCGGTGCCACTTGCGATCGATCACCTGGTAAAAGAGTACGGCGAGGGCGATAAAAGATTTCGCGCCGTCAATGATGTCAGTTTTGAGATTCGTCCCGGCGAAATCTTTGGGCTACTGGGCCCGAACGGAGCCGGCAAAACAACTTTGATTTCGAACATCGTGACCCTTGAAAATCCAACGTCGGGCGAAGTGCGGGTCTTTGGTCTCAACGTGCAAAAAGAGCCTGAGCGCGCAAAGATGTTGATGGGATTTGTCCCGCAAGAGCTGATTCACCATGGGTATTTCGACATTGAAGAGATCATGGAGTTTCATTCTGGTTACTTTGGCCGCCGCAAAAATACGGAACGGATCCATTGGCTTCTGCATAAGCTCTCCCTGTTTGAACATCGTAAGAAAAAAGTAAAGCAGCTATCAGGCGGGATGAAACGTCGACTTTTGATCGCGAAATCGCTTGTCCACGAACCGCGACTCCTATTGCTCGATGAGCCAACCGCCGGCGTCGATCTTGAGCTGCGCACCTCACTCTGGAGATTTGTTGAAGAGCTTCGCGCAAGCGGGATGTCTATCTTGCTCACGACCCACTACATTCAAGAAGCCGAGCAACTCTGCGACCGGGTTGCGATTTTGCAAAAAGGCGTGATTAAAAAAGTCGGTGAAACCAAAGGGCTTATCAAGGAGCTCACAAAGCGCGAAGTGATCTTGCGTTTCAAAGACGATAAGCATTTAAGTGATGCCGATCGCACTGCCATGAAGCTCTTGCCTCGTCACGCCTATTTTCTTCGCCAAAACGGCAGAGATTGGAGCTTTCAAGTTCCCTCAGTCATGGGTGCGGGGGACTTGCTTTCGGGCCTCGGGCTAGATTTAAGATGTGTCGACGATCTCTTGATCAAAGAGGGGAATTTAGAAGACGCACTCTTGCATGTATTGGGGGAGAAGTCATGAGCAACAATAGCTCGTCACCAGCAATGGCTGAACAGCTCGCACGCGTGCGTGCGGGCGTGAAACTCAACCGGTGGATCTCGTTTTTCGCCTTGTATCACCGCGAGATGAAGCGTTTTATGAAGGTGATTTTTCAGACGGTTGTCACGCCTCTGATCAATTCCTCGCTGTACCTCTTAATTTTTGGCGTGAGTCTCGGAAAAAGCATCAAATTGGACGGCGGCTATTCCTACCTCGCATTCCTCATTCCCGGTTTAGTCATGATGGGTGTCTTAAACAATGCCTTTCAAAATTCTTCGAGCTCTGTCACTTCGGGAAAATTCTCTGGTGATCTTGAAGATTTGAAAGTTGTACCACTTACGCCGAGCATGATTTTATGGGCAATGGCGATCGGTGGCTTGACGCGCGGATTGCTCGTCGGCTTCATCACTTTTTTAGTCGGATTTGGGTTCCAGTATTTTGTCGAAGGTCAGTTGATGTCGATTTCTCATCCGTTTGCCCTCATCTACTTTTTGATCATCGGTGGGCTCACATTCTCGATGCTCGGAGTGGCGGTGGCGTTTTGGGCCAAGACGTTCGATCA
>JAYVND010000870.1:0-2558 GCA_043758635.1 Bdellovibrionales bacterium | reverse complement strand
GCGAAAACAAGCGCTCGCTGGTCGATAAACAGTATAAGTATTTATTTGAAGAACACTTTATCGAAGAAAATATGAAGTACGTGCGGGCGTTGCTCGTTTTGATCGATGCTGATGAGGCTGATCGAAAAGATCCGCGCCAGGTGAAGAGTCTCGACGCTGCAATCGGAGATCTTGAGTCCATGACCGAGAATCGCGAATCGGCAACTCGCCATTTGCTGCTGGGTTACGCTTACATGGAAAAGCTTCTGAGAACGGCCGAAGGAGCGGAATTCAACAACGAAATTTTTGAAAGCGCGCACCGCAACTTAATGCTGGCTTACGATTTGGGCCGAGACAATAGGCGCTTGCGAATTTCGGCACTGATGGATCTCGGTATTTTGCACGAGAGAGTCTTGAATCATGCGTTAGCGGCAAGGTATTTCGCGCTTCGAAGGAGCCTTCCGTTTGAAGACAAAGCTGAGCGAACTCGTTTTGATTATCTGTATGCACGGGCGCTTGATCGGAGTCAACAGCCCGCCGTTGCGCTTAAGATTTTGGCCGATGTTCCGGTCGGCGATCTTCAACCGGCGATGATTGAGCGGCAGGCGTATGAGGCCGCACTTGCGGGACGTTTCGAGACCGCGTGCGAATACTACGAAAAATTGATGAGCCACTCAGAGAGTCTTTCGGGCGAAGAGAATCTTGCGAAGGTCAATTTGATGTATGGCTACTCGCTGTTACGAGCCAATCGCAAAGCTTCGGCAATTTTAAATTTAAAAACTGCAATTGTGCATTTGAAGAAAATCAAAGCCATTCCGCGTGATCAAAATCACATTGTGGAACTTGATCCCGCACGACTATTGTTGATCGCGGATGGTCTTCTGGCGCAGGCTGCGCTAGATCCCAAAGATGAAATCGCGGCACTCGAGGAGCGCGCGAAGATATTAGATGCGGGTGTGAAAACGTACGATGGTGCGAGCGACAGTCTCATGCAAACCCACCTGCAACTTGCCGAAGCGTGGCAGGGGATAAATCTTATGAAGATGAAATCGGAACTCGATATGTCCCTTGCTCTGGCCACGAAGGCGGTTGATGGTGGGCAGTCTTTGAGCCGCGCGGTGTTTAGAACATTGGTGAGTTATCTAAGCGTGTCGGCAGTTCAACCAAATTTGTTTAAATCAAGTGATTCGATTTTGCTCACGAAGGTGTTCGCCAACGTGCAGAAATCGTATGCCGATCAAATTGCAAAGGTTCCGCAGGATCAGCTCACGTATCAGCAAGCAAAGCTTGAGCTCTTATGGAATCCGTTCGCGTCTAAAGTGCTCCACTCGCCAATTGCGGCTGCAAAAACGCCGGGATCGGTGATGAAAACGGATGCGGTTGCTCAGCTCAAGAGTGGCGCGCCCGAATTGTGGACGGAGCTAGATGCCCTCGCGACTGCGATCAGAGAGTAGCGGCAGCGGCGGTGGCCGATGAACCGTCCGCTAAACATTCTATTAATTGTTTAACCAATTGCTCTACTAATTATTTAGAGCGCCGGCGTTAACCCAGCTGACGATCTCGGCTTGTTTACCGGCCGAGATGACGCCGATTGAATTCAAGTGGGTGGTGATCGGCGTGCAACTTCCCGAAGTCGTGTTGTAAGAAGAGTCTTCGACGGCGAGCAAGTAAGAAGTTGAAGGACTGCCCGCAACGATATTTTTAAAGCCTGTGCAGCCAGAGGAACTTGCGCCAGAGACATTGCTGAAAATCGTACGGTAAGATGTCGTCTGATCTGTGAAATCAAGTGTCGCACCGTTTTGAGAACCTTGCCCGCCAGGTGAGTGACAAGTCACGCAACTTTGCGAGAGCACATCGTTGTACACAGTCTTAAATGTGGTCGACTCGGTGTTTGGGGTGCAGCCGGAGAGCGTTAACAGAAACGCGCCACCGACAACGGTCAGAGAGAGGGCGGCTCCAGTTAAAATGTCTTTCAAAGAGATGCGGCTTTGAATGGCAAACTTCATACAATGAGCTCCTCAATTTTGGTTCAGAAGGGTGCAGTCTACGTGATGGGCTCCCGTAGGGTAAAGACCGAAAAGTAGGTTTTGGCCTACTTTACGCATCTGTCTAAAATTCTGACACGAAACTGAGGTTGGGGCGGGCTTCGAGACGGGTCACAATGCAACTGAAGAATTCTGAAAACAAACCTTAAAAATCAAACTCCAGGGCGGCGGGCCGCGCTGTAGAACGAGTGGCCAGAGATAATCGTATAGCAAATCAATGGGATCACAAAAGCAACACGTAGGCTGATGTTATCTGCAATCGCACCGAAAGCGAGCGGGAGAACCGCACCGCCGAATATTGCCATGATCAAGAACGATGAAGCTTTCTCTGTCAAATGACCGAGACCTTCAATGCTTGTTGAGAAGATCGTTGGGAACTGGATCGAATTGAAAAGTCCAACTGCGAGCAAAGTCCACATTGCGATAGGTCCGTGCAGACCCATCGCCGCGATCACGAGAATTGCAGCAGTTGCCGTAAATGTTCCCAAAACCTTAAGAGGAGCAAATTTTCGCAAAATGGCCGAACCTAAGAAG
>JAYVND010000869.1:0-2559 GCA_043758635.1 Bdellovibrionales bacterium | reverse complement strand
ACCTTGAAAAATGGAAGTAGCTAGCAAGAATGCAAAAGCGCTCGGAATCATGAATGCGGTATTTTTTTTCGACATTTTTTCCTTCAAGCTTCTCGGTCGATGCGGAGTCCATTGATGAGAATTCGGGCGGAGGCTAGATTGGTCGCGAGAGGTACGTTGTGCACATCTGCGATCCGCAAGAGCCCAGAGATATCAGGATCGTGGGGATGCATACCGAGCGGATCGCGAAGAAAAATCACGCCGTGACATTCACCCATAGCGACAAGTGATGCAATTTGCGCATCCCCTCCAAGCGGGCCAGAGAGCATTCGCTTCACTTTTAATCCCGTGTCAGAAACCAACTGCCCAGTGGTCGAGGTCGCAACGAGATTGTAGTTTTGCAAAAGATCCAAATGGTCCTTCACGAACGCAACCATTTGAGCCTTCTTTCCATCATGAGCAATGAGCGCGAGTGTTTTGCGCGAGCTGGTCTCGCGGTTCGATTCGTTGGTTCGAGTTGTTAGAGCCTTAACTGTGCGCAACGAATTCTTCGTTGCGCCGGTTCGACTCGTCAAAGAGAGGGGAGCTTTCCGTGATTTTGCCATTTCTGCCTCGTAGGCTTATGATAATGCCATGAATATTTCGACAGCGGTACGGCACATCAATCGAATGGGTATTCTTCTGGTCTTTCCGCAGGCCAATAAAAAAGAACCACCTTCACTTTGGTACCAATTTTTTCCTCGAACGCCGATGCGTTGGGAATGGGATGAGAATGGCGACAACCGGGTGGGAGAATTGTGGCATTTGAAAGAACGGCTTTCTAGCTCGCGTAAAGTTATTTACTCAAAATGGTTTCGCGGCAAAGCAACGGTGTTCTCTCTCCCGTGCTTCACGGCACTCTTGCGTTTGGCAAATCCAGATATGGATCGCATTACAAACTTGAGCTCGCAAGCGCGAGAAATTTTAGATTTGTTGGACGAAGATTCACCACTTTCAACAAAGCAACTGAAGCGCATGAGTGGTCTTCAAGGCCGTGCTTCGGAAGCACTTTATCAACGAGCTCTCAAGGAACTTTGGGAGCGGGGACTCGTCGTAGCATTCGGCGAAGTTGACGAAGGCGCATTTCCATCCATCGCGGTGGGCTCCACTCGCATTTTATTTGAAAAGATTTGGAGCGAAGCTGCAGCGATGTCGCTCAATGAGGCAGAAAAAATTTTGGCGCAGCTTGAGGAGAGAGGTTCATTTGCAAAATTTCTAGCGAAGTTGCGGAAGTCTTGGTCCGATCAAAGTGCTGAAACTGAAGCCGACACTGGATCTCCTGATCGTTCTGATGATCAGTCTGATGATCGATCTAGCGATCAGTCTGAATAAAATTTTATTGATCCAATGTGAGACACTCGCCTAGCCTTTAAGCCGGACCGCTAGAGTGCCCAATCGCTCGAAGAAATTGCGATCGCTTGGAACCCTTGCTGGCAGCCAGAAGTTTAATCAGCGTTCGACAGCGGGAATGTGGGAACGCTTTCAAAGCCTTATCCCGAGAGAGTTTCAAGTCCTGAAAGTTTTGTCGAAGCATCTGGCCAATGACCGACGAAACGTTGACGAATGGGGCAAGAAACAATCACACTGAACTTCATGCAATCTAAAAAAACCGGTAATTACCACAAGCAACTCATCGGAACCGCGCTCGTCGTCGGATCCATCGCATTGGCGATCAGTTTGTTTTCGCAAACAGGCAAGACATCTTCATCGGCGCAGGTGAGCGTCAACATCACTTCGAATTCCTCAAGCCACACCGAGATCAGCAAAGATATTCTGTCTGCGCAAATTGGAGCTTCAATTCGCCAAAATCTTTTTCCGGCGCAGGCGGATTTGGATTTAGGCGGTTCGCCGACTCACGTCG
This sequence comes from Bdellovibrionales bacterium, assembly GCA_043758635.1. GTDB lineage: Bacteria > Bdellovibrionota > Bdellovibrionia > Bdellovibrionales > JAMPXM01 > JAYVND01. The sequence continues at coordinate 680 of JAYVND010000869.1, read as the reverse complement.
ATATTGAATACTCACTGAACCCCAATTCTCAAGCTTTCATGCAAAAGTTGATGAGCCAATATTCGCCGGATTACGGAGCTTTCGTCGCAATCGATGCGACGACGGGCCGAATTCTCTCGATGGTGAGCTCATCACGTGTGTTGGGCAACGGCGAGAACCTGACTCTGCGAGCCACTTTTCCGTCGGCATCGATTTTCAAAGTTGTAACGGCAAGTGCCGCGCTCGATCTTGATAAAGCGAATCCAGAGACAGTTGTACCGTACAACGGTGCGAACCACACTTTGTACAAGCGCAATCTCGAAGATTCACATGTGACTCGCTGGACTCAGAGAATCACCATGCGCGAAGCCTTCGCTCGCTCCGTCAATACCTTCTTTGGGAAGCTGGGACTCTTTTACGTAGGACCGAGTGGGCTCTTGACGTATGCCGAACGCTACCAATTCAACCATCCGATTCACGCCGATGTTCCCGTACAGACAGGGTATTCGAAGTTCAAGGCAGACGACCCATGGAGTGTGGCGACGGCTGCGTCGGGATTCACTCGAGACAACACAATGAGTCCACTTCAAGGGGCCCTGATGGCTGCCGCAGTTGCGAATGATGGCGTGATGATGGAGCCTTACCTTTTTGAATCTCTGACGACAAAGGCGGGCGGCGAAATTTACGCGGCTGAGCCGAAA
>JAYVND010000868.1:0-8060 GCA_043758635.1 Bdellovibrionales bacterium | reverse complement strand
GCTGGCAGCAAGCGTCTGCTGATCATTTTTAGTCTTGTCGATCGTGGCACTTAGCTTGTCGTAATTTTTAATGAGGTTGAATATTGCCTCGCCCTCTTCGCCGGAGAGCTGAGTAACTTTTTTAAAAGCTTCGAGATCTGTCGCACCATCGCCGCCCATCTTGGTCAGCTGCCGAGCGCGAGCACTGCCAAGCTTTGTGATGTCAAACTTCGAACCCGGTGTCATTCCGACTTGAGCCCCGAAGGCGCTGAGCTTTCCTTGTGCGTTTGCACCTAGAATACCTTTGACGCCAGCGAGTGCTCGGTCGGAATCAACGCCGGTTTTAGTAGCACCGGCTACAATTGCGGCGATTTCACTCATCGAGAGTTTTGATTGCTTGATTGAATTGGCGTCGATTGATCCCAACGCTTGCATAGAAGCACCGGGCGCGCTGAATCCCTGACCGTTTCGCGTGAGCAGATTTGTGGCGTTCAGTGCATCGGCACCGCCTTCACCGAGAGTCTTTCCTTGAGATGATACAGTCTTCTTCAAGTAATCAGCCGTGAGACCGGCGTTGTCACCGCTCATGAATAGACCCTGACTGATCGGGTCCATCATCTTCGCAACGTCTTTGGGATCAAAAGTATCGGACAAACTATTGAATGTGTCTTGAAGTGCTGAGATGGAGTTCTTGGACTTCATAGCACTCGCGGCAACGATCTGATCGAACTTGGCCATCTGCTCATTCGTAGCGCCAAGCCGAGATTGAAGCCGCGCATGACTCTCAGAGAGATCAGCAATCATAGTGATCGCATCTCTTGCGCCTTTTTTTAGAGCTTCGTTACCAAGCGAAAGGGCAATACCCTTAGCTCCGAGTGCCGCGTTTGAAATCGTGGCTTTGCTAAATTTCGAAAACTCATCGAGTGCGGATTTTCCCCACTGCTTGATCTGAGTTTCGTTCTGTTGAAATTGTTTTGAGTTATCAACCAGCGACTTATTCATGTCGGTCGCTGCTGTCTTAAGATCGGAGTTTAATTTTTTAATCGTGTCCGAAGCGTCTTTGCCATCGATTACGATCTTCTGGGTGGTTGTATTATCGTTAGCCACCGTAGAACCCCTTTAGCTTCTCACCAAAGGCGAGATTCATTATTGAGAAGTAAGTTCGTTGTCCATCCGTAGGTTCGGAACAACTACCTCCAAAAAGAACTTCCCAAGCCCCGCGAGCTGATAAGTATAGAAGTCCTTCGAGCCCTTCTTCTTTTTTTTTACATCGCTCACGATCTCAGCTATTTGCTCTTTCGTTAAATCTGCAAACGCTGGGTTGATCATTGAGTTGATGGTCACGTATTCATCATAGAGTGCCACGAGTTCTTGACTCGTTAGCATTCCAAAGAAGCGCTCAGGTAGTCCCGGAACGCTGTCGATTGTAGTAGCGGCCTTCAGCATCTCGCGCATTGTTTCCTGCGCCTCGAATACATCTTGTCGCTCACCACCTGGATTAGTCTTCTTAGCTTGGCTTGAGGCGCGAACAATGATCTTCGCCTCTTCGCCCGCTGAGATAAGCCTGCATGGGACCTTGAGCTCACCAAGGCCAATCTCAAGTTTTTGAGCGTTGCCTTTTCTAAGTGCCGCTAAAAGATCCTCTGCTGTCTCCATCTCAAAGCTCATCTAATTAAAATCCTGCTATCGTGTTGCCGGCGACGCCGTTTTCGTTGATCGCATCGCGAGCCTCGAAATTAATCGTCTTGCCTGTCTCGCCAACTGATCCCGAGTAGTCTTGAGTCGTTTGCACAACATCAACAAGCGACCATCTCTCAGAATTAGATCCGAGCTGAGTGACGATATTGACGCCTTCTTTGCCGAAGAGAAATGATAGATCTGGTGCTGGCTGATCGTCTCTTACGTCAAATTCAAAAGATCCCGTAACTTTACGGTTCCCTCTCTTCCAACCTGCCGAGCGATGATCGCGGCTCATAGTGTCGACACGAGTTACCGAGTCATCAACTGTCCACTTGATTGATTTAAGGAGAGCTAACTCACGACCCAATACAGTCGCATATCCGCGATCCGCGAAGAAATTCACTGCCATCTGATACTCCAGGCCCCTTATTAGAAGGGCAATAGGTATTGATTAATTTAATTACGCATCAAAGGTGACGGTGCCCGTAATACTGATCCCGATGTTCATCAGACCCGGCACGACGTTGACTGGCACTGCATACACGACCGCATTGCGGTTTGAAGGCACGCGCAACACTGTCACTTGGTCTAAGAATTTATCGACGTATTCGAGCATCGTGAGAGATTCCATTTCCTTTAAGAGCTGGATGATCTCTGAGCGAAGTGCTTGCAGAACCTGAGTCGAAGCCTTCGCCTGGCGGTATCTAGGCTGCGAAGCTGCTACGTAGCAGTTCTTTCGCAGGTAGTAGAGCACTTGCCAGTCTTGAAGATCGTAGTAAGCAACATTTGCAGCCGAAGCCACATCGCGAGCTGTTGTGATCAGGCGGCGTAAAGCTACCGATCCAGATGGTGTGACAACAAGTGGTGTGAGGCCAGCCGACAACCCAAGAGCTACAGTTCCAGCATCGCCTGGTGTGTGACGATCCGCTGCCGCTACAGGCGCAACGAGCCCACCGAGAGTGACGCCATTCACCGGATTGTACGGCACGCCGAGTGCTGCTGAGATCGCCGCAACTGCCGATGCAACCTGAGCCGGAGTATTTGACTTAGTCGATTGAAGATCACGAAGCCATGGGATCACGATATTCGGTGATGCTGTAGCAATTCCGATCGGGCTCACTACTGATGTGTCTGCATCGGCTGCGATAAAGCCAAACGATCCAAACTGACCATTGTCTCCGCGATCAGCTGCCGAGATAGCAGTCAAGTGAGCCAATAGAGATGACGCTCCGACAGAGTCAGAAGCATTGAATGGAACCGCAATATAAGGCGCAGCCATTGTCAAATTTGCTTGAAACAAAGCTGGCAAATTCGCACTCGTACCAGTTGAGATCATCGGGATCACAACGATCGGCGGAAAAAGCTTTGATGACAAGTTCGAATAGAGAACTGCACTGATCGCCGAAACAACCATCTGTCCAGCCTCGGAGCCTGCTCCAAAGTATCCAGCGCACTCGAGAGCAGCCGCAACCGGGTCTCCGAAGTTGTTGATAAGGACCGGCACGTTAGCAAGTGCCGTCGAGCCAGTTGCCGCCATACGACCGACCAGTACCAATTCGTTATCAGCAGCCGTTAGGCCCGTGACGCTTGTGTCGACTGCGACCTTAACGCTTGGATTTCTAGTGAATGTGAAACTGGTTCCCATTATTCGGCTCCCTCAACAACGATGTGCTTATCACGCAGAGCTTTCTCAAACTGATGGCGCGGCTCGTACTCAAGCAAGCTCTCATCAATCTCAACCGACTCTAGTGTTCCGATATGAATGATCGAGCCTTTGTAGAAGAGCGGAAGCATGTGACCTTTTGTTGCCTTATATCTTTTTACTATTTGCACTTGCGTGGTGAGCTCTACGTCAGATGTTGATTTGGTGAGTTTCAATGAGGACTCCTTCGGGAATTAGATCTTGATTGGTTTCTACGTTTTTAATTTCAAGAAGGATCTGCTCGATAAATCCAAGATCAGAATCGTCAAGCGGAGCGTTTGGATCGAAAGCTGTCTCGAGTCGCATCAACTGAAGATCGAATCTAAACGGAAGCTCGATCTCGATAGTCGGCGATTGAAAGCCATCGAAGACGTGAATGTTGGAATAGTTGTAAGAAGAATTAAATCCAAAGGCCGTAAGCCCCGGCACCTTATCGAATAGACTCATGCCGCCTGACATCCAACGCTGAAAGATCGAACCGACACGCCTGAGAGAATTATCATCGCCACGAAGCCTTGTAGGAAGATAGATGAAACAGTCGACCGTGCCCTCAAGCGTGCAGTTATTCGACATGAACGTCTCTTGCTTCCAGGCGAGACGAATTGCAGGGACGATTGACTCATTCAAATTCGGAGCCTGTCTAACGAAGACTCGCTGGCCACAGTTCCCGAACATCATTTGAAGCACGGGCTCTTTTATAAGCTCTGCTTTAAATACCTCAAAGAGCTCAGAGCCCGGCATTGGTCCGGTGACTTTTGATAACGGATATTCGACTCGCTCTTCTTGATTGGTCGACATCATTTTTTCACACTGATTTTATTAACGGTGGCCTGAATTTTCTCTTGAATCTGAGAGTCGTCGCGGTTGGAGATGCCGATGAATGGACGAGCTGGGATAACGATCTCATGCCCGCTGCGAGACTTGATCTTTCCGCCATAGTTCTGGATTTTTGCATACCGAATGTTCGTACCTAATTCGACAACTGTTCCCGTCGTCGAACGAATTGCGTAAGGCGCCGATGCCGAGGTCAGCGAGTTCTTAAGTGCCCCGGTATCAATCAGGATCTTGTGTTGTTGAAAGTTCGGATTGGTCTTCTGCTTCTCTGCTATCTGCTCGTCACTCATCTTGCTCTTTGAGTTTTTTTGAGCGGCTACGAGTTGCGAGAGAGGCTTCCAAGGCGTTCCTGCAGGATCAGTTGACTGACCGAAAAGGACGTCCTTTTGGCGTATCATCAACGTCAAGAGAGAGCGCTTCAGCTTCTCAAAAACCGATCCCTCCAGAGGATTCGTGAATTTGATTGGTTTGATTAAGCCCCATTGTAATTTCACTGCCAGCCGTCTCCCCACCCACCGTAAGGATCGTTGTCGTGAGATGCACGAGAAAGTGCGATGTGCTGAACTGGAGTCTGTGAGTCTTGTGCCTGACCGAGCATCACAAAGCCGTAATCGATTTTCGGATCTAATAAGTCTTTGATGTGGCCGTTGTATTCCATCTCGGCGACATTTAAAAACTTCTGAGTTGATTCGATTACGCCTGTCTGATTTCGATTGAGATCAAAACCTAAGATCGCTCTTATTTTTGCCTTCATTGCATTTAATACTTTTGCTTTCGCAAACGAATAATTCTGTGACTGCGGAGATCCGAGGGAAGGACTCGGACCTCGTTCAATCAATGGCACAACGAACTTGCGCGCGAGATCAGATTCTAGATCGCCGGTTGCCCGATCGAGTAGCTCCTGAATACGCGACTCACTCCAATCCTGCACATTCAGATCATGAAGAATGAACTGAAGCTGCTCTCGTGAAATGTATGGGTTCGTTGCCATTGTTTAAAAATCCTTAGTGAAAGAAATTCTCGTGAGTCTGTGGATGACCTGCTTTAATTTCCTCAAGCTCCGATTCAGTCAAATCAGTCTCTTGACCAGCTACCAAAGTCTTTCCAGACCGAAGCTGCATCGAGTGCTTTGGTGTTTTCATCACACCCTTGCGCTTCTCACGCTCAAGCTTTTCTTCAGCAACTTTTGCATCGTGCTTCTCGCGCTCAACTTTTTGCATGTGTGAGCGATCATATTCGCCCTCGACCGGATGGGACTTCTCGCCGTGTGCTGATTCAGCGTGGGGTGCTGCCTCGTCATACGGGGTCATAACGGAAGTATCAGATTCAGAATGCATCATCTTTTGCTTTGCCATTGGTGTGGCCTCCTTTGTGTAAGATCACAAGCAGCGGCATCGACCATGGCTATGCCGATTGAGAGGAAAGCGAGCCTCACATGACACAATTAATCTTCGCCGCTACTTGTAAAAACTAGGGCCATTTTTAAGTGCCCTAGTCCTCTGGTCTATCGACCTTAATCTCGTACTCGGAATGATTAGAACTTAGTTGTAAGAGTGAGGATGTCTTGTGAACGCATCAAGTTTGGTGCGCCGTTAAAGCCAGCCACGATCTCAACGTATGGATTCCGACGTTGCTCTAAGCCCTTCTCGTCAACGAAGACATAAATGCCTTGCGCTGGTTTTGCGAGAGTTGCCGATGGATCATTCATGTTCTCAGCAATTTGGAATTCACCAAACTGAGTGTAACGAAGACCCTGGAAGTCAGGAACGAACAACACCTTGTTATCCGGCACCATGAAGCTCGCATCACCAATGATGATAGTTCCATCTCGAGCATAAGACTCTTCCTGGTACGCATCAGCGATGACGCGAATTGGAGCAAGGCCAGGGTACAAGAACTTAGCAATCTGATTCGGATCAGCCGATGTCAGGTTGTAGTTCTTCAATACGTTTTTGGTTTCGTTCGACATCATCATGTCCGCAAAGGTCTTCGGGTTCATCAAGATCTCTTTGATCTTGTATTTTCTGAAGATGGCGTTGTAGCCGCCAAGGAGCATGTACAGATCAGTGTAGGGAGTCGATGTCGCTGGCATTGTCCAGTCGCTTCCCGAGTGGTACTGCTGACCAACTGGCACACCGAAATCAGTGTCTACACCTTGGTACGAGTATTTGCCGGTAAAGAACGTCTGCCAAATAAGATTCGACATACGGTTTTCGATACGACCCTTCAACTTCTCTGCAGCCAAGTTCATCTCGTCAAGCTGATCACCACCGAGGCCAGTGATACCGCGCTCATCGAGAGTTCCGACTTTCGCATACATCGCAATATCGCGCTCGTTGAAACGGATGGCTTCCTGGTACAGACCAGGGGAGTAGAGACGCTGGTTGTGGCTACGTGCCGGAATGTTTTTTCCTGGTGCGTCCCACGAACGCTCGCCAGTTTGACCGCCCCAAGTTGTGATTTGTGCGTTAATGAAATAGGCAGCTGGTACATTTTTGATGGGCATGATTTGGAGAGCGAGGTTGTCTTGTGTTGCACGGATTGAATCGACAACGGTGCTGATAACGAGACGCTCGCGCTGACCGATCACACCTGCTAATTGGTGTTTACTCATTCTAAGAAACTCCTGGCACCTAGTTATGGTGCAAAAAAGTAATTGATTGATTTGCTATTTAATTTTTAAAGGCCTGCTAACGATTTCTTACCACTGCTTCATGACGACGACGCCTGGCTCAACCACGGTGCAGATTGCTTGAATCTGTGTAGGAGTGCCAACGAGTGCTGCCAAATTGAAGTAACCGCCGTAGAAGCCAGCAACCGCAGTGAGCGGGCTACCGTCTAGGGTCACGGTTTGAGCTAAGATCTTTGTTTGGCCAACAGTTGCTACATCGCCTGCTGCAAGCGGCACGTAACGACCATTACCGAGTGGGTTGATGAGAGTCCCCTCTTGGATGACTGCACCGTAAACGCCGCACGAGGCGTCGAGTACGATGGATGCCGTTACTGCGAGCTCTGACTTATAGGCCACGACCGCTTTGAACGCGACGGCAGTACCTGGGATTGGATTCAAGTTCATCTATTACTTCTCCTCTTTCTTATCTTTTGGTTTGCCGTCTTCGTCGTCTTCTTTCGCAAGGTCTTCACCTTCGTCGTCAGACAGATGCTCTTCTTCTTTTTTATCTTCGCCGTCCATCTTGTCCGTCTCTTCACCGAGTGATTTGAGCTTATCCATGGCCTCACCAACTTTTGCGTGGTGTTCATCCATTTCAGCTAAGATGTCTTTCATGTCGTCATGATTGATCTTCTTCTTCGAGTCTTCGCCTTCTTCGCCCTCAAGCTTTGCCTTAGCGTCATCGACTGGCTTCTCATCAACGATACGATCAGAGAGAGAGATTCTCTTGCCAGCCTTTTGAAGCTTAATAGCCTCAGCCATTTCAGCCTTCGTTGTTGGCTCCTTCACGAGACTCGATCCAGATTGACCGTACTGATAAACATCAGTCGATACCTGGCGAGACTCATACGATGCCAACAGCACATCGACAGCGTGTTGCGGGAGTGCGCCGAGAGCCTTAAAGTCCATCTTCGTTAGCTCTGAAGGGTTCACTTTCCCTGCAACTACAAACCCATTCATCTGGGCCTTGAGTTGTGCGCCACGAAGCTTCGCCTTCAGTTCAACCTGACGAGCTGAGAGAGATGACAAAGTCTTTCTCAATTCATCTTTAGTTGTCTTGATTTTCTGTAGGCTCACCTGGCGTGCCGCACGCTTTAACTTCACATCTGCCGCAAGAGCTTTGTGCTTCTGCGAGAGTGAAGCGAATTTCTTGCTTAACTCCATCTTTCCTCCTTGGGAATTTTTCTGACTTAA
>JAYVND010000867.1:0-2563 GCA_043758635.1 Bdellovibrionales bacterium | reverse complement strand
TGTTTCGCTTCACGGAGAAAAAAGGGAGCACTTTCTTTCCACTGTGTGGCTCGAAGGCGCTCAAGCGTCTCCGGTTTGAAAACGGGTTTTGCTAAGAGCGCTTGAGATGAGGGAGTCTTCGTGAAAAGTCCCAACATCGAGTAAGTCGCAGCATTCACGCCAATCACGCGACTCAACTCAAGAACAGCAGAGTTATCTGCTGCCCATTTCTGAAGTCTGCCACGCATGTCGGGCGCGCGAATCAGGCCGAGGTTAAAGAGGGCTGTCACAAATTCTGATCGACCAAATTCCATTTCCGCCCGTTGCCGGATGATGGTTTCAAAAGTTTGGGACAGCGGACGACTCAAAACTTCGCGCCAGGCCCGTGGTTCAACGTGAGTGAGAAGATACATTTTCGTGAAGAGCGTATGGGCCTCTTCAACTCGAATGCCTTTATCGAATCGGCGTTTAGAGAACTGTGCCGCAAAGCGACTCTGCGTTCGCGCATCGAGTTTTGAAATTTGCGTTGAAAGACCTTCGAGGCCAATCGAATTCTGGTCCGAGAGAAGTTCAAATAGTGCAAGCCGCTCTTCGCTCGATTTCGGATAAATCGATTTTGTGTCATTCAAATGAATGCGATAGAACTCTTTGGCAGTTTGGAATCTCTGAACAGAGAAACGTTGAGATTTGATTCCGCTCCACAGTGCTTCGAGAAGCTTGCGCTCGGCCTGCGCCGGCTGCGCCAAATCGAGAGTGTCGATCTCGGCGGCATTCGCAGATTCACTTTCGTCAGGAGAACGAGCACTGCTTGAAAAAATATCTTCGCACGTGATGGCCGCAGCCTGGGCAGCAGGTAGATTCGTAGAGAGAATCAATAAGCACACGACGCTCAACGCAAGCAAACTCACCGCGCGAGAGCGCGCTGGTAAGAGTGCGAATGTTAAAAGTTGCGCCCTATTTCTGAGCATTCGGCTGACCATTTGGCGCTTGCATTGAATCCGCTGGGGCGAAAAAAGTTCCCGCAGGAACGTAGAATGGAATCGTAATTGTGGGAGGCGAGGCGCCTGGCACAAGGCTTCCGAGTGGCGGATGATCCGGGGCCATCGGAGTGATGCCCGTATTTGGCGCAGTCGGAGCAGTGGTTGGCTGGCCATCGGGTTGTATTGTGATTGGAGTCGTTCCGCTCGGCGTGTTCGGTAAAGGAAGATTCGGACGGACTCCTCCCGGAATCGGAATGGGCGGAGCTCCGACTGGCGGAATCACCGTTGGGGTCGTTAGTGGCGCGGTCAAAATATTTGTCGCCTCCGGCCCGTGGACATTGATGTAGCCTAAATTCAAATCATACGGATTTACCGAGAGGTTATTGCCAATAGTGTAACCCGTCGGACTTGTTTCGGCCAAAGTCATGCCGCCGTTGTCGACAATAAATGCGTGGAGGCGATCGAAGTAGTCCCGTTCTTCAGGAGCGGTGAAGCCGAGGTATTTTGAGATGACTGAGCTGAAATACAGAACTTCGGTCGGGCTGCGGTCGCCGTCTAAGAATTGCATCTGCAAAAGAATCTCACCCATGCGAAGTCGATTCTCACGACTCGCTTCACGCAATGAAACAATGAAGTCTTGCGGGATCTCATTGAAAGTCTCAAACTCAGTTTTGAGTCGTACATACCGGTCGGTGTTCAGGCGAGTGTCGCAATCGTACTGAAGAATTCGACGAGCCATGACCGAGCTGGGGGCCGCTTGGCCAGTCTTAGCCGACGTCCACTGTTGAAAATCGAGTGGCGAGCAAATGCGCGCAGAACGCGCTAGATTGAGAATGTATTGCACGCGGTCGTCCTTCGGATGATCGAAATCCGCAGGTGTGTCCATCGGCTTTCCAACATTGATCGAGAGAATCATCAACTTCAAAAAGCCTTCTCCTTTTGGGGACATCATAAATTGGCGAAAGAGATCGTTCTGAGTTGCGCGCTCACGCTGGCGCATTTGACTGAATGTCTTGATTGAAATGTAGCCAACCGTGCGAGTTTCGAGATTCGCCCATGCGGCTGCCATACCAATCGGCACAACGGCTTTTGAAAAGGACCAAAGTTTCGACCACGCTCGAGCAAATATTCCGATCGCTTTGATCGGCGCTGTTCCGACAGATGCCGTCGGCTCTGCAGCAGCGGAAGTCAACCCAGCCGTTGTCGGGGCTGTCGATGTACCTGGCTTCATTGTTTGCGCACCCGGCACGATATTTTCAACTTCCAGACTGCGAGTGACGATCGGACTTTTCATGAGATGAGCAAAGAAGTTGAATCCGCTGTTGCCCCGTACTCCCATTTTAGCGTCCGCGAATCGCACGGCAACCTTACTGATTAGCTCATCTAGTTTCGGATTGCTCGCACCATAGACCACTCCGAATTTTGCCAAAGCAAACGCCGATAGGACGGCAATTTCTTCTTCGTATGGATTCAAGCGAATGCCGTAGAGATCCGCAATTTGAAGAGTGACGTTTGCGTTTATGATGAAGGTGGTGGCGGACTCAATCGTGAGCCCCGCGATTGTACTAAAATTTTGAACAAGTTTAGCGTCGGGTGTGTTTTTG
>JAYVND010000866.1:0-23160 GCA_043758635.1 Bdellovibrionales bacterium | reverse complement strand
TCAAGATGGAAGAGCCGACAACATTCGACACGACCTATACGAGCGAGCAAGCGCGTGCAATGACTGCGCATGCTAAAGAGGAGGGTGGACGCCGAGTCGCAGCAACCGACTCGATCGATGAAGCGACAGCTCTATCGGAGCAGGCACGGAACGTTCGCAATTCACTTATTGGTGGGCCAATCTTCAATGACGGGCAAAAAGTAGCAGATGCGCCAGGTGCGAAGACAGCAGATGATCTCGATAATCTGCTTCGAACCTTGGATCAAAACTTCACTGCAGGAAAATACACAGAGAATGATGCAAAAGTGCTTGCCGCCGAACTTTTGATGATCAAGCCTTTCCGCGGTATCGTCTACCGTGGTCGTAACATTTTTGAAACAACTTCGGGCAATGCTCGCCTAACACACGCAGCAGTTGTGACAGCCCTCCGCACGGCAGCGGCCGGACTTGATGTTTACTTGCCGACGGCTCAGTGGAAAGCTGGCTTCAACTATACGGTTGAGCCTACTTATGTCCAACAAGACGCGGGGTGCGCGAACGAAGCATCTTGGAAAAGCAATTGCGATCTTCGTAATGGCGCCACCTACCAAGTTTGGATCCGCAAAGAAGTCATTCCGCAACTTGCGATCTTAAATCGAACTTTAAACGCAGTTCGATTCACAAAACCGGTTTATATCGATAACCAGATTTTCTTCAGTGACGCTCACTTCGTTTCGTCGAAAGATCGTTTTGTTCGCCTGGGCGAAGCGGAACGGATGGCAATGCTTTCGGGTGTTCAGGCTGCAATGAGTTCGCTATATGCAGTGAACGCCTTTCAATTTGACGGACTTTTTGAGAGTGCAGATTCTCTTGCGAAGGTTTATGGATTCAATGCGACTTTCAGTGCACAAACTGCGACTTCACAAGATCGCTACAATGCCATTCGTCGATTCCCCAATTTGTTTAAATACAAAACCCAGGATTCGATGGCTGCTAAGTACATGGACACTGCCTACAAGGCGCTAAAATCATCTTTGCAGAATGCGCACTACGCGTATCTGGCATTAAATGGCCATCAAGATGACAGCGAAATGCAGTCAAATCTGATGGATCCGCGGCTTGTTGCTCCATTCACTCGTATCATTAACACCGGTTTCCAAAATGCTTACGGCGCAATGGGAGTTTCTGATCAGGGTGCGGATCTCGGTCAGGGCGATGTGATGAGCGCGGTTGTTAATGGTGAGAAGGTGACGATTCGTTTGAAGAACTTCTTCGACAATCCGCCTGCTTCTTTGCAAGACTTTATGCCGACGCAATTTCAGGGCGGAGGCGAAATGCTCACAAAAACGATCGACGGCAAGGCGGTCAAGTATCGCAATTACGAAAATGGTCGGGCAACAGGCTGGAACTATGCGGTGTATTCGAAATATTTCGATGGTGCTAGCTCTGCTGATAGCGTCGCGCGTGTCTCACGAGTCTTGAGTCAATCGTGGGGTGGAATGCCTCTGGCGGGCGCCCTCGGTTTGGTGATGTTCTAATACATATCCAACTAAAAAAAGCGACGTGCTAGCTCTTGAGCTAGCAGAATAGAACTTCGAACACTTTCCTCATCTCGGGATATTGGGACATCAACTCACGAGTTCGAGGAAGAATCTTCGGTCCAAAAAGCGCGTTTTGAAACGCTGTCGATTCGCGAAGAATCGGCAGCTGCTTCGCCATTGTCCTTAGATAATGAGCTTGATCGTCATTCTTCGCCGCGATATTCTCGTCAATCAACAAGCCTAAGATTTTTTTCGCAATTCGTTTAGGACTTCGGTAATTGGCAAAGATCTTGAAGCTCAACCACGCAGATAGTTTTCGTTTCCATATTGGCGCCCGATCGTAAAATGCGAAGAGCAAATATTGATCGATTTGCAGGTGGCGCGCTTCATCGATCATGTGCAAAGCATGCACTCGTGAAAACATCGGATCCACAGGGTTTTGATCAAAATGTTCAGCACGTCGGTAAAGCTGACTGACATGGAGCGTCCGCTCTTCAAAAAAGATGGCGAGCCAGATCCAGCTCAAAAAAACATGCGGATTACGAACTACTTTTGCGAATACGAAATTCTGAATCGCATTCAGTTTTACGAGCCAGTAAGGCTGAAACTTATAGCGATCGGCACTGAACTTTAAAAGCATCCGTCGAAACATCAATGAGTGTCGCTTTTCTTCATCGATAAAGTTCTCTAGGCATTCTTTGAGATCGGGCGTGACATCGCGACGTTTCAAAATCTCGGCCAATGCCACTGTGAGCAGATCTTCTTCGAACCAAACAAATTGTTCACAGACACCAATGCTAGTCAGCTGATTGAGGCGTAATTTATTTGCTTCGCTCAGACAGTGGTAGGCAGGTAAATAAGTCATCGATGCAACTTCATCGGGAATCCAGCGTTTTGTGAAATCAAATTCGCTCTCCCAGTCAACGTCGTCGACCGAAAACGTGCGAGTTTTTGCTTGTTCATTGAGGACGCTGAGAGGCTGCGAGAAAACTCTACGCTTTTTTTCAAATGTAGCGAGACTTGAGTTTGTTCTAGGCTCCAACTCTGAGGCAATGAGCACCGGTGGCTCCGCACCAGGTGCTGTCGCCTGCGCTTTCAAATAAGGCTCAAACTCAGTTGGCGAGGGCTCCGGCGTTAACATGCGGCACTCCTTCCGATTGGTTTCCCGATTGCACATCCGAATGAAGCGGCGACGCAATTGAGCATTGAGTGATTACAACGGTTCCAAGCTTACCGTCCAACCGCACTCGCATGCCTGATTTCAAATTTTCGAAAATGCCTTCAATGCCAACCACTGTTGGAAGGCCAAGCTCGCGAGCAACGACTGCAGAATGGGAAAGTTGGGAGCCGCGCTCAACGATCAATCCTTTGCACTGCAGAAATAATGGCGTCCATCCCGGGTCCGTACGGCGAGCGACTAGAATTTTTCCTTTCAAATCGACGATCTGGTTTGGATTTGCCACAACGCAAATTTCACCGTCGACAATCCCCGGGTAGCAACCGAGTCCAGAAAATGAAAGGCCTTCAGCCTGCAAGACCACTGTTGAATTTTGCTTGGGCAATATTTTGGGGAGAGGCGAAGAGGTGATGAGCTGACCTGGTGGTTGTTGCTCGAGCCATTCGGAGTACTGCTTTTGGCGAACTTGAATAATTGAAGTGGGGTCATCGAAAAGAGACTTTCCGTGAAAGTAATCGTCTACTTCGGTCATCGTTAGATAAAATATATCGCGCTGATCTTTTAGAAGCCCTTGATTGACGAGTCGTTGGCCAAGCTCAAGATAAATTGAGCGTGCGATGCCGAAGGAGCGAGTGCGGTCCAGCCGCATCGCTTCACGGTGGACAACAGATTTACGAAATTTACGAACGCTCGATTTGAAGTGCCACATCTTAAAAATCTGCTGGAGTGGATTGAATCGGGTCTGAATAAGGTTTTTCACTCGAAGTTCGGCGGCTACACGCACCTTTGCCTGGCGGGAAATGAGCTGAGCAAGATTAACCGTGTTATCCTGAACGTACTGCCTAAGGATTTGCGTGAGGAAACTACGATTTTCACGCAGCGTTTCTGTCTCGAGCTTTAGCTCGCCCGTCACGCGATCGCCGTATTTTTCAATATAATCCGCGATCATTCGCTCGATTTTAGGCGACTGATGCAGTTCGCGGTAAAAGTCGCTCTCGTTCGCGAGTATGCTTTTGCTTAAGTATGGATTCTTGCGAATCTCATCGGCTAGTTGAACCAATGCTTTTGTCGGCAAAAGACTTTCGAGCTCTTCACCGGCAAGTAAGTCTGGCAAAATCTCAGCGGCTCCCAGTGCAGTTAAAAGGCGTCGAATGCGTCCAGAGGTGATCATAACGTAAAAGTCATTGATAATCGGCGCGCGCCAATTTTTCATTATTTCTGTTGAAAGACGGGTCTGAAGCTCAAAAATTTTCTCGATTTGCATCCATGGGAGCTCGGCTCTTGGGAAGCTATCATAAGATTTTGAGAAATCAGATCTAAAATCGTTAACGAGATAGTCGATCAATAAAAATGAAGTCGCGAGACGGGAAATCACTCGAACAACTCGAGGTAAGCGGCGAAGCTTCTCGCGAGCGGAGAGGGCCTGACTAGTAACAAAGTCCACAGGCTTTTCCACACCCATCATTTTTTCCATGTCTTCTTTATTGCGGCCAAAAGATGGAAGAAACAAAAGACCTTCGTACCAGGAATTGATGTTATAATAAACGCGCCCTTTGACGAGCGCAAGCATCTGGGAGTGACGGCGATCATGCATTGCAACTTCACTGGCGCCAAAGCCCATGACTTTCATCAATTGGCGATAAACTTGAAAGTACGCATCAGACGCATACGAGAAAGTGAGCGGAAGTGTCAGGCCATCAAAACTCTCTTGGATGTTGGAGTTGTCGAAAACAAAGTGGTGACTGGCGGAGTGATCCAATCCAAGGCTCGTGATGGGTCTCATCTGCACAATCCAAATTGTGTTGCCCTGTAAAACCCATTCAATATCAAGAGGATGTTTCGCCCATGCCGTCAGTCTTTTACCCAGCACAATTAGCTGGGCTAAATCTGTTTCCTCGATACAAGCGCGAGTCTGCAGATGAGGTGGGATTGAGTATTTCGTCAGTCCTTCGTTCGAGTGAGAAGAAAAGCGAAGACCCGAGAGCTTTTTTGAAATCTTTCTTTCCACTGATTCTGAGGCGAGATCGATGACAAACTCGTCGCAATCGAATTGTCCATTCACCACCGACTCACACGTACCATAATTCGCCGAAATTAAAAATCGACGGCGCGACCCGTCTTTCGGATCGGCAGTGAACATGACTCCTGCAGAATCGGAATCCACCATCACTTGTAAAATGACAGCGACTCGGTTGATCTCCGGGCCTGGATCAATTGCCAGCAAATTTTTGGAATTCGCTTTTTGAGACTGGCTTGGATCAACCTGTGCCTGATGGTAGTTTCGGTAGGCAGAGACATGGGAGGCGTCGGCACTGACAACACATTTTAAAATTGCATCCTGAATTCCATCCATCGTGAGCAAATTTGGAAATGATTCGAGTTGGCCAGCAAACGACATTGTCGCGCCGTCTTCGTCGATCATCGAAGATCTAACAATAAAACGGTGATGCCCTTCGCGTTGTCTTTGCTCCAGCCAAAACTTAAGTTCCGCTAAATCATCGGCAGATAGATGAAGCCTTTTTTCTGCATTTTCTAAACGAGAGTGGAGGGCGCTATTAGCATGAATTCTCTTTTGCAATGCTCCTGCCGAGATCACACACCAACGTGGAACGGGTACGCCAATTCGATTGAGCTGTCCAAGATGAAAAGCTTTCCCACCAATATTTTGGACGGATAGCATACATGCGTCAGCTGAATCTGTCAGAAATTTCATTGAACCACCTTGAATCCATGGGCCTGTACAATCGCAAGCATCCGTCTTGCCATTCTATAGGTCGGTCCCAAAAATGGAACTTGTTTAAAGGTTTGGGCGATTGAATAAATCGGGAGACGAATGAGAATAAAATCACTTAAGGCAATTTCAAACCCGCGGCGCCACGTCTCAAGTTCGCACTGAATGCTGATCGCCTGATTAATTTGAACCTCAGTTGATAAAAAAGCAGCTTCCACCGTAGCGGTTTGAATGACTTCAAAGTGAAGCCTCATCCAGCGCACCAGCTGCGCTTTAAGTTCTTGATCGCCAATCGAAACGGGTAGAACAAAACTCAGAAATTCTGCTAGATCCCGTTGAGGAACGTGGACCGTTGCGAGTTCCCAGTCATAGGCGATGAGACTTCGCGTGACGGCACTCTCGGACTCGTTTGACTGTGCGGAAGAGCGACGCAATTCGCGGAACGCAAGATTGCGGGGGTTGAAATCACCATGAATGAGGGTGTGAGACATTGCGGTCAATTCGTCCCACATCGGGGGGAGTTTGCTCAGTTCACGCCGATGAAATTCCAGGTCGTCGCTCGAGAACCAGTCGTAGCAATGAGCATGAAGCTGACGAGACAATTCAAAATGTGGCTCCATCAGTCTTTCGACGCGCGCTCGATCTAGTTGATACATCCATGGCTCGGCCGAGAGAGCTTTCGCCTGAGGCTTAAAATGCGCGTGCACTCGGCCGATCCCTTCGATTGCAGTTTGGATGTATTCTTCTGTCCACCGCTCTCGCTGCTCGGTGGTGTCGAGAAGAACAACGCCGTTTTCTTCATCAAGATATTCCTGCGCTAAAATATAAGCGTCTCGCTTGGTGTTCGTAAGAGTTCCGAGAGTCTTCGGCATGATCGCAACGAGTGGTGCATCTTTGAGGCATGCAATTTTCAATTCGCGGATATGAAAGCTGTTGAAAGGATTGTCACTTCGGTGCTCACGTAGCAACTCCCCGAGACCAGGGCTACTCACTCCGGCCATGATCTCAAAGGCGAGCAAAAGTTCTACGTCGTTCACCTTCGACTTTATGAAAACCCGTTCGATTTCAAACTCGCTATTTTTTTCGAAGGACTCTCGTTTGAGCAAATAGCTCCAGAGCCCGCATGGCCGACGGCTGATTTGAGAAGTCAGTTCCATCACAAGGCTGCCGCCCTGCGATTTAAGGTCCGTGGCCTCGGCTGCGACCACCGGGTTGGCGGCAGAAGCTTGACCGGTAGTCGATTCGATTTTGTCATCGTCAAGAGAATCGCTCGAAGCTTGATTCATGAGTTGATTGAAAAACGCAGGGCTGAAATCTTCGCGTGTGAGCCAAGTAGAGGTACGATTTCGGCCAAGCTTTTCATGCGCTGTTGCGAACTGACCGCCGGCCAAAGCAGCGGCGGTCGAAAGCTCAAGTGCCAAAGAAAAGGAAGCGATGAGTTCTGCAAAACGTCGCGCCTTGCCGGTTCCGTAGCAGCCCATCATTTCGATCAATTGTTTTTGTTGAGTTAGACCGACTCCGCCACCGACGGTTCCGATCACGAGACTAGGCAAATGCAGGCTCGCGTAGAGCCCTCCAGGACGCGTCTCGAAGTGCAGTTGGGCAGTTGCTGATTCATGAACGCAGGCAATATCCTGACCGGTTGCTGTAAAAATTGCGGCAATGACGTTGGCCACATTGATGTTGAGCCCCATCACCCCGGTGTACAAACTTGCGGCGTGGCATTGATTGAAAAAACGAGTCATCTCTTCGGACGTGGATTGCAGCACGCGACGAATCACGCTTTCGGGAAGCAGGGCCTCGGCAACAACCTCAATGCCGCGTCCTTCGATCGCCGACAAGCGTGACGCTTTTTTGTCGGTGCTCATATTGCCGTCGATCATGAAATGCTGGATCGCTTTGGGCCGGACTATTTCATATTCCCGCAAGATCCAGTTGCAAGCGTTCCATGTGCAGACCGTTGTCATATTCTGGCCTGAAGCGTCGCCGGTTTCGAATACGAATCGGACATGAAGGCAGGGCGCAACCACCCGAAATTGCATATCGACCAAAACGGCGTGATTGGAGTGCTTTCGAATTTGCATTGCGATCGCACCGCGCTGCGATTCAATCCAACGTTTGAGATCAAGACACGCAACCAAGCCGCCACAATCAAAGACAGGGGCGCGACTCATTCGCTGTTTAATCGCACGAGCCGTAACTCCGCCGCTCATCTGCAGCGCACGACATCCTCGATTGATCGAAGAGACGAGCGCCCCTTCCGTTGTCGCAATTGGTGCAAAATAGTCGTCGGTCCCATCACTGCCCGCGACTCTGAGGGGACCGGCTGCGCCGATGGGAATCTCTACAGCACCTAAAAGGCTTTCAATATTTCCGCGCAGCGACTTCGGATCCAATCTCATTGAACGAAGTTGATCAACCTGAATACCCTGGGCTTCGACAAAATCCAGACGAATCTGTCGAGACTCCTCGGTGTATGATGTTCGAAGTGGAACCGCGCGTTTGCCCGATCTCAGTTTCTTTGAACGCGGGAGCGCATAACCGTGCGAATCGATTTCGGTGAGGTCATCCGTTGATGTCGTGGCGCAATTCAAACTGCCTGCGAGAATCTCTTCCAAGCGTGCCCCCCCCCTGCGGACCTTTTCAAAGATTCATTCTAGCAGCGAGTTTTCAAAAGCGAAGCTCAACCGACATAATTTGCGAAGTTTGTTCACTAATTTAGTTTATGGATGCCACGTTGGCAGATCCAGACCATTGGCTAGACACTTCAGTGCTTGTCGTGGGAGGAGTTACTTCGTAGAGTGGCGAAATGCAAAAAACCGATCTGCATCACACACCAGGGGCGTCTCCACTTCTAAACAAGTGGAATATCGACGAGCTTCGTTACTCTTTTGTGTGGGAAGATATCAATCTGCTTTTGGAGGCTGCACGGAATTTGAAATTCCAGCCAAAACGAATGCTTTCAATTGGGAGTGCCGGCGACAACGCGATCAGCCTGCTTTCGGCTGATCCTGAAGAAATCGTCGTCATCGATCTGAGCCCGGCTCAACTGGCGCTTATCGAGTTGAAGCGGGCGGCGCTTACATCACTCAGCTTCACAGAGTTTCAGTTGATGTTCTGGGGTGTGCCTGGTGAAAATGGAAGATCGCTTTATTTACGTTGTCGTTCGGCTCTCACGCTGGGGTCGCAAGAATACTGGGATCAAAATTTGATAGCGCTGTCGTCGGGGGTTCATCTTTATGGGCGACTTGACCGTTATTTCAAAAAATTTCGTGAGCAAGTTTTGCCTTTGCTTTGGACTCAAAATGACTTCGAAGCGCTAGTCGCGTCGGCAAATTTGCCACGGCAGATGGAAATCTGGGCTCGTGGTAACCGAGAAACTCTGCAAGCGAAGGTAGGGGAGTTTTTCAGCCGCACCGCTCTTAGCAATGAAGGACGTCACGAGTCGCAGTTTGCATATGTTCAGCAAGAAAATGTTGGGCCGGAATTTCTAAATCGTTTCATGACATTGATTTCGACGCAGCTCATTGCGGAAAATCCGTACGTCTCCTACTTTTTGACTGGACAACCCGCAGCGAATTCAGATTTTCCACTTTGGAACGAGGTTAAATTCAATCTGATCAGGCAGAGAGCTGAACGCCTCACTTTGGTTTGTAAGGATCTTGAGAGCTATCTTGCTTCTGCATCTGCTCAATCTGGTAAATTTGATTTTATCAATCTGTCAGATTTATTCGAATATTTAAGCGAAGCGCAGACCGCACATCTTTTCGAGCAGCTTTCAGACTGCATGGCTCAAGGTGCGCGCCTTGCGTTTTGGAAATTGCTCGTTGACCGTCGACCTGAAATAAAAGATTTGCTCGAGGTGGCGACCCGGCGAGCGGACCGCACTTGGTTCTATTCTGGTTTTTCGATTTTCGAAAAGAGCGCGTACCTGCGTTTTTGATCTGCGTACTTTTCGGTGAGGCGATGAACTTGATTCCCTTTTGTCATGAGACAAAAAGCAAGCCGATGATAATCTCCGCTTTGATCAAAAATAAACTGAAGCGCTTCGACAAACGTTCGCCCGTTTTTTCGGAAGGTAGGCTCGATCCCGATTGTTTTTATTAATAGGCAATCAGGATCTAGAGGATGGGCAAAGCTGAGACACAATCCTCGCAGTTTGTTTTCAGAATCAAAAATTAAGAACGATGTCTTTTGGCAAAGCGATTTCAAAAGCGGTTCGGTGTAAAGTACGTTAAAATCAAATTGATTGAGTGGCTGAAAAGCGACATTTTTTTCGAAGAGATCGTTAGCAAGATTGAAAATTTCCTCTCGATTTTTGGCAAAAAGATTGAGATTAAAAATTTCGAAGCGTGGCCGCTCATTGGTCCTACCCATCGATCTAAGAGCGATCGCTGCTGTTGCTCTCGGCAGTTTTCTGCGGGCGATTTTGCGTACCCGATCGAGATCTAGAATAAAATCCGAAAAATATTCTTGCGCGACTGTAAAGCCATTTTGTTGCAAGCAATGCACATAGTGCGGCGGGTTCTGCGGCTCTCCCCAAAATGTTTTTGCATCGAATGAGTCGATTCTTAATCGATAATCGTAGGCCGTTTTAAATTGAATTGGGCCGATAACCACCTCGGCATTTTGTTCATGCGTCCAAACTTTGAGGCGAGCAAAAATACAAGGAGCAAGCTTGGCGTTTTCCCGGCAGGCAAAATAACCAAAATACACAGCCGGCGTTTCATTCAATCGCTGCTGCGGATGGGAGAATGCAATGAGACCAATCTCGTCTTCGATCCAGATCGCGACAGCACGTCCCTGTACCCAAAACGGATTGAACTCACTCATCAGCGCATCGTTAAGAGAAGTTGGCGGCAAAACCGCGAGTGGATCGCATCCCGAAATTTTTTCGAAATTTTGATAAAAGGCGTTGTATTCGGACCGCTCCCCTTCGCTCATCTGCGATTTAGCGCGCAACTCAGAAAAATGAACTTTTAAGGCTGATGGATCTTGCACGATCTCGTCTTGCAACTTTCCCACCGCAAACTTACCCAAGTCCCATAACGATCAAAGTGAGATAAGCCACGAGTACAAAAAGTGCACTGGCACCTTCATTCGCTTTTCTATCTTTCTTAGAACCTCTGTTCGCGTAAGAGTAGAGACTTGCGCCAGTTAGGCCAAGGCAAAGCAACGGCAGAATCAACTGCGGAAAGCTGAGATGCAACTTTGATAGAGTGCCAGACGAATCACCAAAATTTCGGGAATCAAGAATTTCTAAAAACACCGCGAAAAGAATCATCGAAATAAGATGGAGGCCCGCGGCGGCCAGCGCCGCATTTTTTCGTCCCCAACGCCTGGAGAACGTGTCGACGCCTTCGCGCTCTTCATCAAAGCCTTTGGATTTACGAAGAATTTCGTAAATGAGTCCGTTGCAAAAAGTGAGAGCAACAAGTGCAAGAATTGTTGAGGTATTGCGATATTGAAAAAGATCGGGGTGAGCGAAGGAAGCTGCCCAAAGTATCAAAAAAGGCATTACGAGCATATGTGAAATAGAATAAAGAGTAAGATTTTTCTTCAAAAATTCGGCGCTGAAAAATTCCAATGTCATCAGAAGCGTCCAGAACGCCAAGCCGCCCCAAATGATCAAGGAAATTGGCGAGCCAACGATCGCCGTGATTGAGAACTCAGTAAGCACAGCGAGGTACCCCAAATTGCGGAGACCTTTTAGGGAGACAATTCCTTTTGAAAGAACTCTTTCAGGATGCGTTTTTAAATCGCTGAGATAGTCTTTATGCTCATCAAGAACTCGAAGCGTTAAAAAATGCATTGCAATCGCCGTGGCAAAGAGAAAATTCTTGAGATAGAAAGACTCAACCTTGCCAACATAGGCTCCAGCATGAGGGACAGCGGCAAAAGCAAGTGCATAAAGCAGAAATGAACTGAAGACACCAATGAGTGGAAATCGCTCTTGGCTCCATGCCCAGTATCGAGAGAGCATAGATGCATCGAGCGTGTGTTCTAGAGGCATGATGGTCTCTTCCTTTAAGATTGGTTTGTGAATGAATGCACGTAGTTTACTGAAAGAAAGTTTCAATTGCAATGCAGGCAATTGAAGGTTGGCTGATGCATGGATAGCGCGAGAGCTACAACCCGAGCCGTTTAATAGAGGTAGCAATGGAAATTCCGAAAAACCTAGTTCAGAGTTTCGTCGATTTTGCAAATCTCCACCCGAAGAAAATCGCATTGGTTGAACCTGTTTTGGCAGGTGAAATCTCGTTCGAGGCGCTCGAGCCAATGCTTGATCTCGCGCCGTCAGCGCGTGGAACGTCGGCCGTCGAAGATTATCAAGAGCGGTCATGGACCTTCGCTGAAATTCAACGTTTGATGATTGCCTACCAGCTGAGGCTGCGAAATGTGAACTTACGCAAAGGGGACCGGGTTGTTTTGATGATTCCGATCTCTGTCCGGATGTACGCACTCGCTGCGGCTTGTTTCGCGGAGGGTGTGGTACCTGTCTTTATTGAGCCGAGCATGAAGCGCAAAAATTTTTTAAAATCACTCGCAAAGGTAAAACCGAAAGCGATTTTTTCGGTCGATCGATTTTTCAGGTATCTTTGGATCTTGCCAGTCTTAGAGCCGCGGCTCTTTTTGCCATTTCTCAAAATCAAATTTTTCACATTTGAACAATCCCGCTTTTTGGTTCGTAGCTGGGCACAAGTAGAGGTCGGTGCTGATTCGAAGACAGGAGAGATCGAATTAGCAGAAATGCATCCTCGTGCAGAAGCGTTGATCACTTTCACTACCGGTACAACTGGGCACCCAAAGGCAGCAGACCGCTGTCTCGAAGTTTTGTTTTTTCAACGCGAAATCAGTCGAACTATTTGGACCGAGGCGCAAGCGGATATTGAAATGAGCGCTTTTCCACTGGTCGTTTTAAATAACTTAGTCCACGGCGTGACGACTGTTCTACCGATGATGAATGGGCCTAAGGTGACTGACGTTTCAATCGAATCTGTGGCTCGACAGATTGAGCGTCACGGTGTGAAAAGATTGATTGCGCCCCCTTCGTTCCTAAATAAGATTTTCGTCGAAGGTCGGGCATATCGTGATCGATTTCGAAGTTTGGAATGCGTCTTGACGGGTGGCGCACCCACTCCGCACTGGCTCATGAGAGACACGCTGATTTTTTTTGAATGGGCAAAATGTTTTCTAGTTTATGGATCTACCGAAGCGGAGCCGATCTCACACATTCGGTTCGATCAAGTGTTGAATGTTTCAGGCAGAGGCTACCTCGTGGGAACGCCAATTCCCGAGATTTCAGTTCGAATTGTTTCGGCAGGTGAGCTGCCAGACTCCGTTGTTCCTCCATGCAAAATTGGCGAAATTCTATTGAGTGGTCCACATGTAGTTCGGCGCTACCTTTTTAACGATTTGGAAAATCAAACTTCGAAGCCGGTCGATCGTTTGGGGCAAATCTGGCATCGAACCGGAGACACTGGTTATTTAGATGGTGACGGGCGGCTGTGGATTTGCGGTCGCATAAAAGATCGAGTGAAATATTTAAATACTCAGCTCGAAACTTATGCGGTTGAGCATGAACTTGAGAACGCAATCGGTTCAAGAGTTGCGCTAGTTGCACCAGAACGGGAAGATGAAAAGATCAGTGTTTTTGCGGAGCGTAGCGATAATTTATTAGTTCAGGCTGAACGCCATCAGAAATTGCTTTCGATGCTGGCGGAGAGTTTTGGAGAAGAATTTTTGGCAGAAAGCTCGATTCGCTTCCTCGCCAAACTTCCGGTCGACACGAGACATCAATGGAAAATTGATCGTAAAGCGTTGCAGGACCAAGTAATCGACTGAGCTTATCTGAACATCGCTTCACATTAGCAGCTTGTTCCGTGAAACTTTACCATCAGTTTACCATCAGCGATTTTGCCCTGAATTAACTCTGCAAAAATTATTTTGGCGAAAATTCGCAAACAAAAAGGTTCGAGTCCCTGCGGAGATAGCACGAACTCGACCTCGCGACCCGATCTATTGATGAAAAGATCAAATTAGGATTCAGCCTATGACATGTGATCTACAACGCGATTCACACCCCGTTTTACAGTACCGGTCAACCCGCCAACACCGAAATCATCAGCAGCGTCACGTATTGAATCTTTGCCAGCAACAATCACATCGTGCGTCGAGGTTTCCTCTGGATTTTCAGTCAACAGCGGCATCACACGTCGGATGATGTACGGCACAAGGACCGCTGCTCCTATGGCGAGAAGAATATTTCGGAGACGAAAAATACCAGGCTCTTCTTGGACAACAACTTTTTTTCTCATGATTAGCTCCTTTGGATGGCTGCAATATCCACAGCAAATGGAGAACGGCGCCACCGTGGCACCTCGACTCAACCTGATAAAGTAAAATCGCTCTCCAACACAAACGAATCTAGCTTGGCGACCATTGTAAATCCGCACTAAGATGTTTAGCTTGTCTCAAGAATTCGCCATACTTGAAACAAATGGGGTCGCAATTCAAAGAAAGTACTTCATCTTTATTTCAATCGGGTCTGTGACCACGGCACTGGTGCTATCCAAATGGAGCTTCGCCCGCTTGAACGATGGTGGGCCAAAGTAAATTGTCGGATTGTTTGAGAATCCAAACCCCTCGATCGGGATGCCGACCAAGTTAAAGTGCATTTTGTGATCCGCCTCTTCATCATGCATGACCGAGACCGCGTAATCTCCAATTGGCAAACCATTGACCTGAATATCGATCTCATTCTTTCCTTCGAGCGGCACGTAAAAGGTCCGAAGTGCTTTTTTCTCATCGGATGGAAATGAGACCGCTGCCGACCGATCAAATAGACTCATTGCCAAAAAACCTCTACCGTTCCGAAGACCTTCTACTCTGATGACCACAGGAGTTGTCGGATCGTTTTGCGCGGCCGCTTCAAAAGCCATGCACGAAAAGATGAGGTAAAAAAATAGAATTCGAATTTTCATCATTCTCCTTCCAGTGCAGTTGATTCGACGTGGTACTGCCAATGCGGAAGTGTTCATCTTAGCCTGCAAAGATTTGTTTTGAAAACGCGCTGATCCAATTTGAACCGCGCCGTGTAAGTCGACTGAAGTTCAAAACTATTTGGCCATCAAGTTCGACCAAAAACAATCGTTCGATTACTTTCTATCATCACGCGGTCTTCAAGAACCAAGTTGAGACCCTGAGCTAATACGATTTTCTCAACATCTTGGCCACGGCGGGCCATAGCCTCAGGAGAATAACTATGATCGACCGGAACTGTACCCTGAGTGATAATCGGACCCTGATCGAGTCCCTCAATAACGAATTGCGATGTGGCGCCGATAATTTTAACACCACGCTCGTGAGCTTGTTGATACGGATCCTTGCCGATAAACGCAGGGAGGAATGAATGATGGATGTTGATCATTTGTTCTGGAAAGTGAGAGACGAAATCATGACTGAATATTCGCATATAGCGCGCCAGCACGAGATAGTCGGGTGCCAGCGGCTCAATGGCCTGGAGAATTTCCGCTTCGTGCGCTTGGCGATTGCCGACCACCGGAATGCAAAGGAACGGGAGTTCGAATCTTTTTACAAGCGGTCCGCAGTCGGAATGTTGGCTTATCACCGCGAGAATATTGGCCGTTAATTCGCCCGTCGAATGACGTACCAGTAGATCACCGAGGCAGTGGAGTTCTCGAGATGCCAGAATCACAAGGTTGCGCACACCGAGCTCACGAACTTGGCAGATGAACGCGTCAGGAATCAAACTCTGGAGAGCGATTGTGAGCGCGTGGCAATCGACACCAAATCCGGCAACCGCTTCAAACTGAGTCCGCATAAAAAACCGTCGCGTGAGATGGTCCACGAACTCTTGATTTTCGGTGACGTTGAATCGCCGTTCGAACATAAGGCCTGTGATCTGATGGACCAGTCCTGGCCGATCGGGACATGCGATAAGGACCACGTATATTTTTATTTCTTCAGTATTCACGCCAAGCTCCGCAGAAAATTTGATGGCTATCAGTGTACAACGAAAGTTCGCGGTGATCCGCGAAGTCTTGAAAATCTCGTCCCGCCGTTTGTCGAGCTTGTCCTAAACCGGTCTTGTGGGGGTGTACTGGAATTGCGCTAATGTTCTATGATTAGAAAAATAGCAGCCCTCTTTGTAACCCTTGCGATAGTTGCCTCTCCTGGATTTGTGCACGCGGCACTTTCAGCTTCTGAGCAATGTGCAATGCAAAATCTCGCGCCTCCCGATAGAGCTGTCGGCCAGAATCTCAGCGCTGAGTTTCAAGCACTTATGAGAATCACCGGAGCCCCTCAAACTCTTTTTCGCGAGCTTCAGAATTTCAAAATTCTGATCGTTCCTGGATTTAAAAATTCGAGCATGGCGAAGTCATCCGGAGATTTCGTTGACCAAACCAACGAGTTGAGAGCGGGTGGTTTGGTCGAAGACACCGATTTTCACATCATGTCCAAGGTCGATGGTTTCAATGGCTTACAAGAAATCCGCTTAAATTCGGCAGCGATCGCAAAAGCGATTTCAACCTCGAATCGTCCCGTCATTTTAGTGTCGCAAAGCAAAGGCTCTGCCGATGTGCTCGAAGCTTTATTGAATCATCCCGAAATTCAGTCTCATGTGCACGCCTGGTTCTCGATCCAAGGCGCATTTTGGGGAAGTCAAATCGCCGACGGAATCGAGGCAAAACCAAGAGATCGTTTCTTTTTTCATCAAGCCATGAAATTTCTTGGAGGAGGCGCACAAACAATTATCGAGCTACAAAAGAGCGCTCGCCTGAAATACATGCGTGAGCATGCCGTAGCGATCTCGCAACTGTCCAAAACAATTCACGTGATATCTTTTGCAAGTCATAAAGACCCAGCTCATATTTGGTGGGCTCTACAAAAACTCGACAATGGCTATTTTTCCGCCGTGCAATCGGTGATCAGCGACGGTGTCATTCAGGTGCCAGATGCGCTTTTGCCTCAATCGAATTACATCGTCGTTGAAAATGTCGATCACGCAGATTCAACCTTACAAGCTGCCGATAAAGATCGTAAAAAAAACGATGCCCCTGGCTTCAACCGTCATCAGTTTATGCTTGCGATAGCTGCGCTCACTTTGCCTTGAGTGACGATTCGATCGCGTGCATGCAGTTCCTCGCAAATTCACGCACTCGTGACTCCGCCTCTCCCATTTATAGTTCCAGTTCTGCCGCTTGAAGACACTCCAGCTGGCGTCAAGGGTCGAGATGCGTGGCTCGACGAAAAGATTGAACGCCGATTGATATATCGGGAGGACGTTCTCGGGACGGGACTCGAGCTTGCGAGGCAGGGCTCGGGCGCCATCTTTATCCCGCGGTTTGTCGCGCATTTGCACAACGAACGAACACCGGCGACGCGGCAGATTGCGAGAGCGCTTCGCGAGATCTGCTCGCTCGGAGACGCTTAGAACAAAGTTCGAAAGCCCCTTTATCAATGACGTTGCGATAGACTCGTTGGAAAATTGCACGAGAACCGTGAATGACCCGTGCCCTGCCGAGGTGTTGGCGACTGGCTAACAAAATGAGAACGCGTCCACAGCCCAAGCGACTGTCTAAAAGTTTCACATGCCGAAAAAATGAGTTATTAGAATAGCTTAGCGGAAATCGTTGACGCGTAAGCCGGGCGGTGCTTGTCGAAGTCAATTTTAGCATTGGCTTGAGTTCTGCAGTTACCTGAAGGCAGTCCACTTGGTCTATCGTGAAGGAGTCTTCAGTTGAAAACTATGATTCAAAATTTATCTCTCGCAGCCGCATCAATCAATCTTAGTTCAATGATCGAGGTCAAAACGGTGAGTTCCGCAGTGATTTGCTTTTTACTCCTCAGCCTTGGCGCGCCTGCAATGGCGGCTTTGACGACTCACGACGCAAACGAAGAGGCAGTCTCCGCTCTCGCCGAAGACGTCAATCGTTGGACCTTGGATGCTGAAAAAGGCGATTGCAAACAAGGCGAGGGCATTCTGAAGAGTGCCAACGAGTTCCTTGCCGAATCAAAGCTGGACGATGGTCAGTGGAGAGAGGCGAAGCAGTCTTCTGAAAAGCTTCAAACCGCGCTTCACGAAACATGCGAGAGCAATCTGAAAAAGTAAAGTAGTATCGAGAGAAAAAGAGACTCAGAGCGAGGCGAAAGTTCAGATCCGTCTTCATCCACCTAAGAAATCAGCAAAATAATTCCGAAAACAATACACTTGGATACATGACTATTAGTTTATGGAAGTTTGTATCTCGTCTCTGGTCGCGCTCTTCGTCGCGCTACTGGCCGCGCTCTTTGCGAAGCTCTCGGTCGCGCATGCCGATATTATTTTTGTCGGCTGCGACTTTTGGTTTTTCGGCGCATGCGGCGACCCATTCAGTCCGCGACGAGCTCGGTATCCCGGAAGGCACCTTCTCACTCTCAAAAGGTGATAAGGATTGTGACGGCGATAAAGTTCGACTCCAGTACGCTACAGTAGGTGAAGATCTCACATTGATCCTGGGTGAGAAATACATTTTTGCAAACCTCAATCGCCCAACATTTTCGGAAGACACCGGCGATGGAGCTAAAGAAACCTGCGTGGCAACGACCTCAACTCATATGAAGCCCCTGAATCTTGAATCAAAAGTCGTGCAAACCTGCAAAAACAAAACTCATAATTTTGAGCAGTCTCAATCGATCCTTTGGAATAATGGTATCTTAGTTTATAAGCTCGATCGTCGCCAAGCCGGCGATCGAAAGCCTGTCGTTTTGGGCTGTGAATATAAGGCAGTTTCGGGGAGCAAGCCTTGAATTTAAAAGCTCCGTTAGCTCTCATGCTCGCCGGAGCCTTGAGTATGGGGCTCATGCGTACGGCAAATGCCGCAGCGGTGATGTGTCCCGTGGGTCAGCCCGGTGCCCCAATGAGTCGAGGCGAAATTGACTTCATGAGCACTCTCGATAGTCATTTGACGAGCGTTCGGAATGGCACATGTCGGACTGCGGATGGTCTCGATTGCGATCTCGTCAACTGGTCGAGCCTCCAGGCCGCCCGGTACCCAGGCTGCGCGGCTTTCTTCTTCGACGTCAAAGGTAATGAAGGACCGCTTGGAAAACTAATCACTGGCAATGTTAGAAAAGACATTGAGATGCATGAAGCTCGTGGTGAGACTTCACCATTTTTGCGCGACTATCCAGATCTGGAGGACCCCAAAGTTTGCCCAGGCTTTAAGACGATGACTCCTTCTCAGAAAACATTTTTTTGGAGTTGGTTTTTTGAGATCTTAGGTTTTTTTGAAAGCCACTGTGATCCAACGCAAGTGAATCGCAGCCGGGCCGTGCCGAACCCGCCAGCTGTTGGTCTTTATCAAATGGAAGAGCGCCCAAGTTTGAGAAATTGGCGCGGCCCTAATTGTCGTATCTCCTCCCAGGCAATTCATACGGCTGAAGGAAACACAGCTTGCGCGCTGGAGATAATGCGTGACTCGATGAATAACAAAAATCAAGTTTTTGGTGGACCGAACGGTCGCTCGTACTGGTATGCACTCAATCAGAATAATGACACTCACGAAGAGATGAAAAAATACTTGGGCAGATTCCCCCTCTGTAAGCCAGAAGGTGGAGCCTCTCCAGAGGAAGAAGACAGTCCAATTCCAGTTCGGCACTCTCGGAGTCGCAGTCGCGCAAGTGGCCGCAGTCGGAGCACGCGCCGTCCTGCCGGACACCGGCCACCCGTCGGCCGCCCCAGGATCAACTGACGACTCCATAAAAAAACCGCGATCAGTTTCGCACGCGTTTCATAAATTCGCTTTGTCCTAACAGAACAGATTCGTCAGCGCACTCAAAAATATTCGAGAGTCACTGAGGGCTAATCGCGACCGGCACTAGGGCTGATCGCAGTTGTCGAGCTGCATTTGGATCCAACGGTCGAACACTTCACCGTGGGTGGACTCCGCGTAGAAGCGAATTGAATACGGTGTGCGGGGATTCATCGAAAGCAGACGCAATATGTGCTGGGTGATCGATCGAAATCCGATGTCGTGCACGTAAACGACCGTGTCTCGCAAAAACGGATCGGTCAACATTTGGCGGAGTTGAATGGTGTCTGCATCTTCCGATAGCATGATCTTGCGGCCAAGCGAAAGCTGACGGAGACTCTCGGCGTCCCGACCCTGGCCCAGTTCCCAAATCTTGTGAGTGACGAGGTTGTAGTAACCAAGTCCACCATTGCTCGCTAGAGATCGTGCGGCTTCGTCAGATGTGCGAACAATCAGCATGTTCTCACCGCGATCGACGGACACATCGAGATATTTATCGCCGAATACATTTCCAATGTAACCTGACACGCCAACGAGCATTTGCGGACCCGAACGAGCGTAGTCGGCTCCACCACTGAATGAATTGTAACGTCGACCGGTTGTTCCGTGAATCACGCTAGCTGATTTCGTGATGCTGTCCCAGTCACCCACGTAAAGTTCTTGGTTGCGAAAACGCTTGTCGAACTCTTCGGCTCCAAAAAGTTCTCTGATCATCGAATATTCGGCAACTTGTAAGCCGGTTGCACACTCGGTTGCAAAGCCAGTGGTATAGAGCTTATCAATCGCGTGAGAAGGAGTTGACAGGGGCTGCCAGCATTTGTCGTCATCGACGCAAGAAACCTGCGTCCAATCTTGTGACATATTGCCCATTCGCACGGAGCCCGAACCAAATATATTTGCGAACGAGTAAAGGTGATTATTGAAAAGCTTCGTCGTGGCGGTGGTCGCAGCTGTCGAAACAAAAGTTTCATAGGCGCAGACGGTGCCTTCACCTTTCAACGCCTGGTCGACGGCTGCGGTCGCATTTTGCAAGTCGGCGCCGCGCGAAAGATTTGTCGGGAGGTTCAATGTCAAAGCGTGAGTGCTTTTGATTTGTTCCATCGTGCGAGCGTAACACGCCGATTGCGTTTGCAAGGTCGGGCGGCTGTTGGCAGGAAGAGTTTGATTCACATTCCATCCGAGTTTTTTCAGAGCGCTAATTTTGCACTGAAGTGACTTGGCTGGCAGGTCGGCTGATTGATTACTCAGAACCATCAAGCTCGCGCGCGGAGCGGATTGCTGATCGAAAAGGCCTTCGCCCATGTGCTTGGAGCCTCCTTTTTGTGATTCAGGAATGCTCTTGTACGAGCCCGGCTGACTGCCGTCCATAACTGGAAGTTCGATCGTCGCAGCGCCAAAAGCGATCTGCGAAACAAGCACGGCTCCAAGAGCTGAGCTGAACCAGACGAGGGCCTTGAGAGAGTCGCGAGTTTGCCATGCGACCGCCAGGGTTTCTTTCACAGATTTCATGTTTCGTCCTTCGTGGTGCACAAAGATTCAGCTGATGCGGAGGGTATAGGTGACGCTCTTCAAAGATTTTGTCAATTGGGCCGAAAGACTCGAATGACCTGTAGAAAAAAATCCTTGGCTACTGAAATTATCTCTCACTCAAGTCATATTTGCCTAGAGCTGTCCACGTTCAAATCCACGTTCAAATCCACGTTCAATTCCACGTTCAATTCCACGTTCGTTCAAATTTCGAGCCACGCTGCTTGCGATTGATCGCGTGCGGAAAGGATTGCCTTTGATCTCGGGCTGCCCGAGATTGAATGCCTTCCAAAAGGAGTTTCCATGAGCGATCTAAAAGCGAATGATCAAAAATCTGACAGCGTTAACAATTTCAGTGCCGGTGATGCCAACACCTGGCCTCATGAAGTGATTGCTTACACTGACGGCGCAAGTCGCGGAAATCCAGGTCCAGCGTCGCTAGGAATTTATGTCACGGATCGCGAGGCAAATTTAATTGAGGAGTATGGTGAGAAGCTTGGCAATCAAACAAATAACTTTGCCGAGTACACCGCTGTTTTGCGGGCGCTCCAGCTCGCCAGCAAGCGTGGTGCTCGACGGATTCATTTGAAGAGCGATAGTGAGTTGATGGTGAAGCAAATGACAGGCGTCTATAAAGTGAAGTCGCCGGTGATTATGCCGCTTGTTTTGGAATGTAAAACGTGGATAAAGAAGTTTGACTCGGTCACTTTTGAACATGTGCGCCGCGAATACAATAAAGAAGCCGATCGCCTCGCAAACGAAGCACTGGATCGGCGTTAACGTCACTTTAAAAAGACGTGAAGGATCTGGGTCAGCAAGCAGAACGAAGCAAACGACATCGCCATCATGAGCAACATTTTGCGAATGGGTAAAAGGATGGTCTGCGAAGATGTTTGGGAGATATCTTGAACGTCCATCTGTTGAATAATTTGGCGATTGATCTGAATATGCAGTTGTCGAGTCGAGCGTCTTGTTAACATTTTTCACCTACGTGCAATAAGATTCAGCGATGGAGTGAGCAGGGCGGTTAAGATCCACGGCAGCCTTAATTGTTGCGGTGGAATCGTCACAAGGCTTATCGGCTGCAGCTCTCCCAAGAACGAGCTCCATCTTGATACTCGGCTTGTTTTTTTAATACGCAAAATTCGTCACCGTTTCTAACTCTTTTCCTAAAAAGTTCATTCACCTTGCCTGCCGCTCTGGGCACTGTTAGTTTGCGGGTTCAGGATCGGAAGGTGATTGCTTTTTTTTATAATGATACGTCGTCGCGCAAGCGTGCGATGTCTCAGAGTGAGAGAGAGAGGAAAGTCCGGACTCCGAATGGCAGCACAGGGGTTAACGACCCCCCACCGTAAGGTGAGGAACAGTGGAACAGAGAGAATGTCCAGAGCTTTGATCTTTTGGCCGGGAACGGGAGGCCATGAGGGAGTTGCTGGAGTGAAAACAGCCAAACTCTGTGCGGAGCAAGATCAAATAGGGGAGCATCTTTGAGATTTGAAGCGCGGCTCTAACGAGTTGTTTCACATTTCGAGTAAGCGCGGCCAGCGTCAGACTTCCGGGTAGAATCGCTTGAGGGTTGTGGCAACACAACTCCCAGAGGAATAGTTACCTCCTGCAAGAAGTGTCGATCTTTTGCAGAAGACAGAATCCGGCTTAATACCGATCCACTCGACGCTTTTTGTTTATTATTTTTTTGCCCGAGCGATCGAGCGAAAAAGGAGAACAAGAAGATCCCAGCCCAGCTGGGTTTTGAAGGTCAACTCGAAAGGGTTGGCCTTTTTTTATATTCGAATCTCGTGACGAGCGAAAATATTTCGTTCGTGAGTAATTAGAACCTTCTTTTCGTAAGAAGCTAGAACGTTTCGTTCGTGAGCTCTGCCTGAGTCTGAGAGATCCAATTTTTATAGTAAATCAAATTTGAGTAGAGTGCCGCGATTTGGCAAGTGTCGTCTGGGTCATTTGCGCCGCGGCTGGTGACGCCGAATAAAAAGGATACTCCGTTGACCGTCACAAACGCGGGCCCGCCCGAATCTCCGTGGCAAGAGCCTTTGCCAAAGCTCTGCTCAACTTCCACTTCACTCAAAGAATAAGAAGCTTCGCGAATCGTAGTTTGCACCGAACGAAGCACACCGGCACCGGCGCGGGTTTTATTATCGGTTACGCCGTAACCAGCGAGTACGATCGCCTCGCCATTTTTGAGTGCTGAAGCGTCGCTTAAGAGTCGGACAGGGTGAAAGCCTGGCGGAAGGCCGCCTGCGAATCTTACGAGCGCAACGTCGCCGGTGTTGAGCGTCTCCGTTTGGCGAATAGGGCGCATGATGGGCGTGCGGGTATCAACGACGGGTTGGATGATAGCGGAATCAGAATTCGTATCAAGCCCGAAAATGA
>JAYVND010000865.1:0-2569 GCA_043758635.1 Bdellovibrionales bacterium | reverse complement strand
AAATCAGAGCGGCAGAGAACTCAGTATCGGTATGCTTAGCATTCGCGTCAATCACGCGCGTCGGGATGGTTTGATTTTTCGAATTTCGAGCCTCTGGAATACCGTTTCCAAAAGGGGGTATTTCGATGGCTTTTCGGGGTTTTTCAAAAGTCGGATCGGACATCAGTTTCCTCAAACCCTGTTTCGAATCGTTCGACGGGCTGAACCGACGATCCCGAATTGATGAAGCGAGAGCAAGAATTTTCCAATTTGGATCACTTCAAACTCCAGAAAAATCGACGCGCTTCGGCAAGCGCGCGTGTCCGAATTTTACTAGGCAATTTTCGAAAAAAGGGGGGCGCCGGTACCCTACTGGGTGCATATTTTGAACGCCTCGGAATTCATTTAAATGAGCAAATTCAGCAATTTGACCTGGGATGCCGATTTTTCTGTGCGGGATTCAACGGGATCCGATTCAATCTTTGGTTTACGCACTTTCTAAAAAATCGCAATTAAACATGAGAAATTTCAGTAAGTTAGTACTCACACTTATAACTATAAGTGTGAGTACTGGTGCGTTAAATCGAGGCCTTCCCGAAAGACGTTCGAAAACAGGGGCTCATCGGACGTAATCCCAGGAAACCCACTGCCAGTGAGCCTTTCCCAAAGCCAAAAAAATTCCACCTAAAATCGCGTTGTGTTTTACAACGAATAAACTTGCAGGACACAACATTTTTGTTGTGAAATATCAATTTAGCGGGCTTGGTATAATCTGTAATTTAAAAGGGAGCTATGTGCAAACCACTGATTTTGATACGCAAAATTCTAACTCCGAACATTTGCCCCACCTAGCTCTCGAGACCGCCTCTGAAATGCCCTCAGGAACCCCCGTTTTTGATGAAGAATCATCAGTGACTTCCCAGGCGCCCGTACGAAGTTCGCTTCGCCTCAAATACGAGGCTGAAGTTTCGAGCCTCAAAAAACGCCTCGGAACTCTCGAGTCCATGCGCATGGAGCTCGGGCTTAGTCAGCGAAAAATCTGTCAGTTGTTACTGGTGGATCCATCTGCGTGGACACGCTGGACGCGCGTTGGAGCTGACGCTCCTCCGCATATTTATCGAATGCTGCAGTGGTATTTAGCGATCCAAGAAAAGTACCCGGCGCTCGACATTCAGTTTTGGCTCTCGAATCTCACGCGAAGCGGAGACTCGGGAGGCTGGGAGCGCGAAGTTTCAACTCTGGCGAGGTCGGTCGGGGAGCTAAAAAGCGAATTGAAAAATGAACGTGAGCGCAGTGCAAATACCATCCGCTTACTTGAAATACGATTGCGCGAGACAGAAGCTCACCAAAATGAGTCGCGCCATTCGCTCTCACTGATAGAATCTGCAGTAGCCCGCGTGCAAGAGATGGACGATTCTCAGATGAGCGTCGACCGATCAACCCCGCGACCTCAACGGGACGAACTTCGTTTGATGCAAGAGAATGAATCTTTCATCCATTCTTTGAAAACTTGGCCAAGAGCCAGGCTGTACCTCTCGCTTGCGGCCTCAGTGCTCACATTTTTACTTGGAATTCTGACTGCGTACATTTTTTTGAAACGTTCAATCTGAAACGTTCAATCTGAATCGTCTCTAAAGTAGGCAACAAAATTGCGACGGCAGTGAGGATATCGCATTTTTGTTTCTGAGTGGAAGCACCGATATAGAATCCAGTTGGACTCCTTTGTCGCAACCGGAACTGGTGGGTAAACGGGTGAAGTGCTATCTATCGAAAGCTCTCGAGCTCTCAAAACAAGCCTCAAGTGTCTATCTCAAATTTTTTTATTGATTGCCATTAGCTATCTCGCCTCGGCTTGCTCAGTCGGAGGCGGCAGTTCGAGCGTCTCAATTCAGATGCCAGATTGGAAACAGCACCGCGCCTCTGAACTCCAGCGCCGAAGCCTCAATTCCACCCTCAGTAACGACAGTTCGCAAGTTTCGATCGTCGCGATCAATGTGAGCTGCGGAGCCTCTTCAAGCCCACAAACTTTCTATTGGGACAGTCCAAAAGACTCGAGTCAGCCGCCTTCGAGCCAGACCTTCATTCTCCCGCGTGGTTCAACCTGCCTGTTCCAAGTGATGGCCGTTTATGATGGTCAAACGCCGGAGTTCTATTATGGAGACGCGAGCCAGTCGATCTCTGCTGACACCGAAGTTCCAATCACGGTCTTAAGCGTTGCCGCAGCGAACACCGGCACTTCTGGAAAAATCGCCGGTCGCTACTTACGCGCCGATCAATCGGGGCCGACGGGTGTGTACCAGTACCGGTTCGTCCCACCCAACGGTCATCCATCGATGATCATTACTACAGGTGAAGTGTTCAGCGGCTGGGTCAATCTTTTTGCTCTCGACACTCCATTGATACAGTACACCTCACCAGACGGTACGCCAATCTTTGGCCTCACCGACGCCTCTGGCAATCCGGCTCAACCAAACAACTCGAGTTTGGCATTTTTCCGAAATGAAAATCTGAACGGAATTGTACGGGTGGAAGTGCCCGCTGGATATTACTCGAATGTCGATAAACACGAAACTCAGAGCCTGCGGGCACA
>JAYVND010000864.1:0-2571 GCA_043758635.1 Bdellovibrionales bacterium | reverse complement strand
GAAGGCGAGCTGTTGATCAATCAAATTCCAGTTGATCAAATTCGACGCGCAAGTTTATCGAGTCTCATGTCTTTTGTTCCGCAGGATGCATTTTTGTTTAGTGACACGGTCGCCGAAAACTTGGTGTTTGGACTGTTGCAAAAACCTGAAGACGAAGTAATTCAACAAGCGGCCGCGATGGTAAATATAGATCACGAAATTGCTGCCTTGCCCGAAAAATTCAGCGCTTATCTTGGTGAGCGAGGCGTAAATCTATCCGGCGGACAGAAGCAGCGCATGACGATCGCGCGTGCACTGATTCGTCGCACTCCGGTCGTCATCCTGGACGACTCACTCAGCGCCGTTGATGGTAAAACCGAAAAAATGATCGTCGGCGAATTTCGCAAAGCGCGCGAAGAGAATCCATCACAAACTGTTCTCATTGTCTCGCACCGTTTGGCGACGTTGAAGCATGCAGATCGAATTGTCGTTTTAAACGGAGGGACCATCGAAGCGATCGGATCCCACGAAATGCTTTTAAGATCAAGCGCCACTTACCAGCGCCTACACGAATTGCAACATACGAGCGCACAACTTGCAGCGGGCCTCAGTCCCGACTCAGTTCGCGGTGAAGTTGTATGAGTACGACCAAAAACGAAAGCTTGCTAACACTGACAAATCCGAAGCCCCTCCCTTTGCCGGCTCGTGCAAACGATCAAGAGCGTGCGGACCTGGTTCGCACCGGAACAACTCTTGTCGAACTTCTAAAACATCTCTGGCCGTACTTTATGCGCGAGAGGTTTTTGTTCTTTGCCTCGATCGTGATCGTCTTCATTGTCGCAGCGACTGGGCGACTCACCGTCACAGTATTCGGCTACGCGATCGACCATGGTATTTTAAAAAATGACATCCACGTCGTACAGGTGGCGGCGCTGATTTATTTGGGTCTCGCTCTTCTTCGTTGCATATTGACGTTTGCGCAAAACTATTTGTTTTCTAAAATGGGCAATCGCGTGCTTTTTGAGATTCGCGAAAACTTGGTCTCGCATGTGCAGAGTCTTCCTTTGAGTTACTTTGATCGCAATCCATCAGGGCGAATCGTCACCCGGATTACAACTGACGTGGTGAGTCTCGGTGAATTTTTCACCGAAGGCCTGGTCAATATTTTCGCGAGCGCTGTTGCAATGATCGCCATAGTGATTGCGATGCTCGCGATTTCAATTCAAATGACCGTCTTTGCTCTATTAATCGCGCCACCGCTCTCGTGGGTGGTCGCTCGCCTGTCGCGTGAGATTCTCATTGTGTTAAGAGACTCAAAAGCCAAGATTGCCGCTCTCAATGCTTTTGTTGCAGAAAGCATTAACGGCATGAAGGTGCTTCAGCTCTTTGGGCGCACAGAAAGCTTCCGTACACGCTTCGCCGACCGCTCGCAGGAGTACCGAGACACGCAGCTTAAATCCGTTCGTCTCTACGCGCTCTTATGGCCAACAGTTGGATTCTTCAATGCGACATCTGTGGCCGTCTCACTCTGGGTCGGCGGGCGTTTGATTTTCAATCAACCCGCAGGAGTTGCTGGTGCGATCTCGGAAGGTGCGATGATTGCTTTCATTCTCCACGTCCGAGCATTTATGGATCCACTTCATCAGATTCTAGAGAAGTATCAAAATCTGCAGAATTCTTTATCCGGTGCCGAGCGTATTTTTACTCTCTTAGACGAGGTACCCGAAGCGCTAAATGAGCAGCATGAAACCTCACGCATGAATCAAGAGCGCTTAAAAGGCGCGATCGAATTTTGCGAAATGAGCTTTCGTTATGCCCCCCAACTTCCGAATGCTTTGAAGCACGTCAATCTCAAAATTTTGCCTGGACAGTCGGTAGCTCTCGTTGGTCGCACCGGGAGCGGCAAATCGACAACGATTGCACTGTTGCAGAGATTTTACGATCCGACTGAGGGCTGTATACTGCTGGATGGCAATCCACTCACGAAGCTTTCGCGCGGAGACGTGCGTTCTCGGATTGGTGTCGTTCAACAAGACACGTTTATGTTTCGCGGAACGATCGCAGACAACATTGGCTTGCGAGATCCAAGGGTCACGCGGGGCCAAATTGAGAATGCGGCCGACCGGGCCTGTTTAAGTGAGATGCTATCGCGACGTAACGGCGGGATTGATGCCGTTGTAGAAGAACGAGGCGCAAATCTGAGTTTTGGCGAGCGCCAACTTGTGGCCTTTGCAAGAATTCTTGCGTTTGATCCTGATGTTCTCGTTTTGGATGAGGCAACTGCGAACATCGACTCCCACAGCGAAAGCCTGATTCAAGAGGCCACGCGCCGTGTGCGGGCGGGACGAACAAGCATTTTAATCGCGCACCGTATCTCGACGATCATGGACTGTGATAAAATCGTTCTGCTCAGTCAGGGTGAGATTCTAGAGACAGGTTCGCATCACGAATTGATGAATGCAGGCGGCGCGTATCGCCAGCTTGTCGATGCGCAGCTCAACGATCTCTAGTCTTTAAGTTTTGAATAGTTCTCGTAGGAGCGTTCTGCCAACCGAGTTTGTTTACGCCACTTAGAGACTTCTGTTTCGTAGG
>JAYVND010000863.1:0-2571 GCA_043758635.1 Bdellovibrionales bacterium | reverse complement strand
TCGTGTTTATTATTGCGGGATTTCTGACGAGGGTGGCGTTGCCTATCGACTTTCAAATTTGAAAGCCTGATGGCATTTGTTTTTGGAGAGATCGTTTTCACCGCACGCTAACTGTTATTTGATTTGTTTACCATCGTGTGTGTCACAGCCACAATCAATCTCCTGCCTTCTACGCTGAGCTAGTCTTCTCGAGGGCTTTCAGCAGAGAAATGATTGCGACATTCTCTGTGGCGCTATGCGCCGACAGCAGAATTGGTAAGACGGTAAAAAGAACTTCCGCTAGATGTGCTTGTTGAGAAACGCCTGTCGAACACTTACACGCAACTCAAAGAAGGCAATTGTATCTCCATTACCTGCAATTACGAGAAGGATTCAGCACGCATTCTCGATCGATTCTTAATTGCGATTGAAACTTTGAAGTCGCAACGATAAATAGCCGTTTGCTTCGCTCGTAACTTACTCAACCTGAAAATTTATGCGAAGCCGAACCTTTGACAGCACGGGATGACTCTCTATCATTGCCGCATCGAATCGCCAGTCCCTTGAAGCCCGCAGAGCCGCAGCATCTAGTTCATCGTTTCCACTAGATCCTACGAGATGCGGAGTCGAACGACCATCAACATCGACAGTAAATTCAATTAGCACGCTCGTTTTTAAATTCTGATCTCGCAGGCCCACAGGAAGTCGCGGTGACGGAGCTGAGATGACTACGGGTCCGTGTGTGAGAATCGGAGGGGCGCCCTGTACTACTTGGTTAACAGCGGGAAAGGGCGCTGCATCTGCGGACTTTGCGAAGCCAGGAGTCACGCTAAACAATTTTTCAGGAACCGCTGCTCTATGCGTGGGAGAACGTTCCGCAAGCACGTGCGTAGGCGTTACAGGCTTTTCAAAAAGTTCAGCTTCGATCGCGGTAAGCACTGGCACTTTCTCAGTGACGTGGGCCACAGGAGCGCCGGTTGAGAGGTACTGCAAAATCGAAAGCATAAGTATTAGGGCTGCACAGAATGATCCGCTTAGAACTCGGTCAGTATTTTGCGCCTGAGGAAGATCGAGCAGCAATTTTCGAGGGCATTGAGAGGGCGACGTCGGAATTTGGTCGCTCACTGCGGCTTGCCAGATGCTTCCGTTGCAAGCGCAAACTTGCGAACTCCAATTTGTCGAGCCTGGTTCATTACCTTGACTACTAAGCCGTAACTCGCTTTTTCGTCGGCGTTCACCACGACTGTGACTTGCAAATGTCCGTTCATTGCGTTTGCGAGTGTCGCGCCAACCAATTCCATAGTAACGGGCACCTTGTTGACGAAAATCGCTCCTAAGTTGTTGACCGTAAGTATAACAGCTTGTTTGAGCGCTTGCGGCGACGAATCTGTTTTAGGCAGTGTGACCGGCACGCTATTCACCTTCGTCATCGCGAGCGAAGAAACCATGAAGAAAACCAGTAAAAAGAAAATGACGTCAATCATCGGGATGATTTCAATCCTTGCCTTTTTTGTTGGCCGCTGCCGGACCTTCACGATCGATTCCGAATCTGCTTTTGCTTCGCCTCTAGTAAATCCGCACCCGCTGCTTCCATTGCGGATATAATCTCCTTCACCCGACTGTTGAAAAAATTGTAAGCAACTAAACAAAATAGAGCCACAATTAAGCCTGTAGCTGTAGCGATAAGTGCCTCTGCAACTCCGCCAGTAATAGCGTTTGGTTCGTTAACTCCCTTGTCAGAGAGAACCTGGAATGAAGCCATCATCCCGGTAATAGTGCCAAGCAAACCCATGAGAGGAGCAGCCGTAATAACCGTGTCGAGAATATCGAGCCTTTTTTCTAAAAGCGGAATCCATTTTTCTGCCTGATTCTGCATTCCCGTCTCAACCTCACTCAACGTAGCACAGTCATCCCGGAGCCCTGTCCTGATAACGCTAATGATTGGCGCATGTTTTATGGAATGTAACATAGCTTTGCCCGTTTCCGAAAAACCATCGCGATAATTTCTGCTGAACTCGTCAACCGCTAGTTTATCGTCAGCGTAGTAAAAGAACAGCACGACAAACCGTTCGATAACTACAGTGAGCGCAATCAATGCGGACAATAAAAGTGGATACATCATAAATCCACCGTGCAGAATATACTGGAATCCCGATAAATTTAGCTGCACATCAATCTCCTAAAAATCGGTGTTACGTAATGCGCGGGATCAATCCGGCGACTTCGCAGTACGCAACATAGTTGCATTTGATCACAGAATCAAGGATTGTATTCTCTGGTCTTTGACGCGACCAAATTGCATTAAAACTAGTGAGCATGTACTTGGATGAATCAATCAACAGGCAGTTTTCTAAAAGGGGTTAATGAATGACGGGTTCCAAGCGACGCAGGCCAATTTTTCTGTGGATTTTTGTGTCATTATTTCTAATGGGATTGAGCAATACCGGTTTCGCAGGAATTGAAAGCTCGATGTCTGGTGTTGTTACCGACTCGGAAGACGCAGCAGTTGCTGGTGCGATCGTGCAGCTTTTAACTCCTTCGGGTACGCCGCTGAAAGAAACTCGAACTTCAGCCACAGGTGAATTTAGTTTT
>JAYVND010000862.1:0-2571 GCA_043758635.1 Bdellovibrionales bacterium | reverse complement strand
CTCCTGTGTAAACAGATGGTTGTCGTAAAGTAACACCCATTTTGAGGAGTTCCCGTTTTCTTACAATTCAAATTTCCACCAGACGCGGGACGCGGCCGACTCACTGAATCGTGTCAAATCTGTAAAAGCGTACGAGTATCATGCAATTGGTAGCAGGCGGTTGCATCGCAGGATCCGATTGACAAAACTCTTTGGTTTCTGTCACGTCTTCAGCGGCGCAAGGGGTTGCGCAATTGAAGTG
The DNA here is from genome assembly GCA_043758635.1 of Bdellovibrionales bacterium. GTDB lineage: Bacteria > Bdellovibrionota > Bdellovibrionia > Bdellovibrionales > JAMPXM01 > JAYVND01. Next base: position 2,330 of record JAYVND010000862.1, on the reverse strand, counting down.
CCTACTCAGGTTCAGACGAGTGCAAGAGCGAATTTGGCTCCTCTGCAATAGCGATGATTGGCACCCTGACTCTCGGGGTAGATAATTGGAACGGCCGCGCGGTTTCGCTTTATACAGGTTTCGTCAAGGGTGCTTTCAAGCTGATTGTAGGATTTACGTGTTGCCGGAAGCAGGCAACACGAGAACTGAAACTTGTCTCCTTCGGCCATGCCTTTGCGCTAAAGCATCTCCTAATTCCCTAGGAGAAAACATGAAGAAAATGAATCAGATTGCATACACTATGTTTGCTACCGCATGCTTCGCTACGTCGTCGGCCAAAGCATTTGCACACACTCAGTCTTACTCGCGCGCCACTTCTGGAGCGTCATTTCAAGGAGCCCTGATGCTGCACCGGTTGTCGGCAAATCGACACCTCTCTCGGGCAACCAATTCAGAATCTTTGAACCAAACTCAGATGATGGATGTATCAATTGCTCTTCTTACGGGACAAATCGCGAAATCATCCGACTGCATAAACAGCGCTGGCAGAACAGATTTTGTTTCAAATCAGATACGAAGCTCTCTCCAAATGGTCGACTACCGCTACGCGACCGATATGAAGGCGTCGCGCATCCAGCTTGCTGAGCGGAGCGGCTATAAATTTGTCAGGTCTTACGGTAGCTCGGATGACCGGATGGTCACAACGGTACTCCTGAGCCGCGATGGACGGGAAGTCGAGTACATCAAGACCGAAGAATTCTATCTGAGCTCGCAGAATATTGGATCGCTGGTTCATCCCGAATTTAAAACCACTTGGGTTTCAGAAGCTTGGACAGAGTGCAAAGGTATCAACTTCTAAGAATGTTGATTCTCCGAACGCAGTGATTTTGTGGAATACGAGAAATCGCGGTGGCGCACGACGAATAAAGAACCGCGATACTCGCTCTTTTCGTAAGTGCGTGAGCTTAGTGATAAACCCATCTCGTATTGAAGCCTCATTCTACTACGCGACTCCGAAAGGATTGCAGGTGATCGAGCGGTGCCATTTTGTGATGGCATGCCCCTTGCTGTGTCTCTTGCCCTATTGTTTGGAAAAGAAATGTATTTTTAGCTTTGATTGATTCAGGAGACAAAATGAAACCAGCTCTATTTTTATTCGTCGCGCTTTTCTCATTACAATCTTGGAGTTCGCAGTATTGCGATTTTCATCCGATGGAATCAGGTTGTCCTCAGTATTGCCAATTTCATCCCAGTGATTCAAGTTGCGCCGGTACGGCTGGCTCGAGCTACTGCGATTTCCATCCAAGTGATGCCGGCTGCCCTCAGTTCTGCGGCTTTCATCCCAATGATTCCCGATGTGCTAACACTCCGGGCAATAACTACTGTGACTTTCATCCTATGGATTCGGGATGCCCACAGTTCTGCCAGTTTCACCCAATGGACTCGGCTTGTAAAAATTGACTTCTCCTCCCCCACTACTTGAGGGAGTCCAATAGCTGAGTTCCAGGGTACTATTTCTTCGAGACACGTGCATGTGCAGACACGTGCATGTGCAGACACTTGCACACGTGCAACGCGACTGCGAACTAACCCTGGCTCACTTGATGGATCGCAACCGCCGAGCAGTGGCCTGCTGCAACCACTGCTTACTGAACCTTCACCGCAAAAAAAATGTTCCCGAAACGGAGCAGAAACTTTGAGTTCAATGAACTTTCCGACTTCGGTTCACAACCCTTACTTAGTCAGCGACTGGATGCCGAAGCGCACTCGGTAGTGAGCGATTCTACAGTTCCAGTCACGGACCGAGCATGCGCTCTCACCAAACAATCTGGTAAACCAGTACCGGTATAGCTCATCGTTATGGTCACACCCTCTGCGTATTCGAGGCGACTCACTAAACTAACACCTGTAAGAATGTGCTTCCAACTAAGCCCGCCCTTCACTCCTCGTTGCGCCAGAAGTTCGGGAGAGGTCAGTACCAAACTTAACGCATCTTCCTCTCTAACTGGGCGAAATCCCCCTCCGCCGCTGGAGAGTGGGCCCGCGAGCGCAGCTGAATTGATACTAGCGAGCAAGAGTACGGCCATTGCTAACGATTTCATTTTTTTCCATTCGTAGATGTCGTTGGATGAGTGCGACAGGAAGTACTCTGAAGGCCTGTCATCGCCAATATATTTTATATATATTTTGGAATGGCAAATTTATGTTTTATTAATTAGGCTCGTCATTATGAAGAATGTTTTTCAGTACGATGACTATCGGACTTATTTGATAGATTTAGTTAAATTTCGGAGAGCGAGAGACCTTACTAATACGGAACTTGCTCGAACAATGGGATGTCAGCCCGCCTA
>JAYVND010000861.1:0-8089 GCA_043758635.1 Bdellovibrionales bacterium | reverse complement strand
ATGTTTTGTGAGAGCAATTTGATAATTGGTCGAGAAAAGCTCAGGCTCGAGAACTGGAAAGGCAATCTGAGCAATTTCGCAACTCTGGAGCCATGCGAAAATCTCATCATTTGGATCGTCAAGGAGAACGAATTTGCGCAACTGATTGAACCCGAGAATTCCTTCTGGAAATTCAAGCACGTCCTCATTTTGTAGAGTCACGTCCCCGAACCGAGTCGTCTGAATCAGCATACACTTCCCCCCAAAAACCTAGACCTCAGGATGCCCATAAAGAACAGACACCGCAAGTCATTAAATCGGTCACCCTGAGCGTAATAACTAGACCTCGCTAAGAGCAAAGGAAAAGTGAGCGGTGCTTCTCTCACATATTCAAATAAAATAAATTTTTGATTATTCGCAAAAACCGTTGAAATTGCCATGGTGAGCCGTAGTTTTTGTGACCTGAGAGTGTGAGCGAGAGAATAAATGAGACCGCGAAATAAGGAGCTCGAAAGCCATGCACTGAAACGACGAAAACTCGCAAGTGCGAGCTTTGGATCAAGTCGACGAAATGGAGCTTGCTTAAAAAACTGGCTATTTTACTGATCAAGTCTGATGAAGTTTGATCAAGCCCGACTACGTCAGATCAAGTCCAATCAAGTTTTCAAAAGTTTTGCCACCGCGCGCGTGCCCTCTGGGCTGACCTTCACGGACTCTTCGTTTTGATTTTGAATAGCGAGGTAAACTTCTTCGCGGTGAATCTTCGTGTCCTTTGGAGCTTCAATGCCCAGCCGGACTTGCTTGCCCTTGATCTGCACAACGCGAATCTTGATATGATCATCGATCGCGATGCTTTCGCCGAGCTTACGGGTGAGAACTAACATTCCATGACTCCTTCAACATCCTGGTCAAAGACGAACGGCCGATAAATTCGGATTCGTTCACGTGGCCCTTACTGGCCTGCGACAAATCCAAATCGTGAAAGTCAAAGCACCTTTGGAAATCTGTTTCGCTGCAATTGCCATCGCACTCCGCCATCACACTCTGCCATCACTCCTCGCCATCATTCCCCGCCATCATTCGCTGATGGCTCACTGATGACTCTCTGATGACTCTCTGATGGCTCTCTGATGGCTCTCCGACGGTTTCGCGGCGATCCAAATCTCTTCAAGCAAACCCGGTCATGGGTCCGAACTGACAAATCCTGTCATGAAACGAAAGTGGTTTTTGAAATCACTCGCGCACTGACCCGGCTCTTAACCTTTGGATCCAAGTTCACTTCGCTCTTCAACAGCTTCTACGGCTGAATTTGTGCGGAACTGTAGCTATTATTTTTATTTTAGGAAGTCAAGAAGACTTGGCTGAATCAATTTACCAGACGTGGCAAGAGTGGCCTTGAGAGTACTGTCGGTTTTGTTTATGTCGGTGACGAGCTCAAATGTGTCCACATCCTCAAGGTTTGAGGCCAACGTCTTCGAGTCGACTCTTTCTTTCTGTAACGTGTCGCTTGTACTGGTGATGGTCGAAGATCGAGCTCCGAGTTGTGATCTAGCTAAGATGACCTGGCCAATTGCTGCATCGAGATTGTCGAGGGACTCTTGCACACCCTCCTTGTCATTTGCGCGAAGGGCAACTTCCAGGTTCTGCAGCGTGTGGAACACGTTGACCCCAGCACTCCACGAACCACCAATGTCTGGATTCTTTTTTGGATCTCCGGCGGCGTTCTCTTGACGGCGTTGCTCTTCATCAATCGCATCCTGACGGCCTTCATGAAAGCCTCTTCGCTGAGCCGCTGCAACGGACGATGCACTTTGAATCGATGCGGGTTCACGATCAGCGCGCGAGTTTTTTATATCGCCATTTTTAGTGAGTGGCCCTGAATTTGCGCTTGGAGCTAGGCTCAAGTTTGCTTTTGGAGCCAGACTCGAGTTGGGGCTAGTCGAACCATCTCCCGCTGTCTTGGACTCACGCGTTTTCAAAGTGCTGCCTTCCGACAATTCTCCGTTCAACTTGCCAAGGAAGACGCGGTCCCCAGGTAAGTTCATTGCAACTTTGGCTTCCTTATTGATCGCAATCTGAATTTCGCCACCGTCACCGTGATAATTTCCGCGCGAATCGAACGGGGCATGAGTGGTTTTATAACCACCAAATAAAAAGCGGTCACCGATCTTGCGGTTGCCAACTTGAACAGCTGAATCATGCAACTGCTCGACTTCGGCAGCCGTCACCTGCCGAGTTTGCGGCCCCGACGAAGCATCGTTGGCCTGTGAGATCGCAAGCTCCTTTGCGCGAATTAAAATATTCGCAAGCTCACCGAGCGATTCTTCCGAAAAATCGAGAAACGCCTTCGCTTGACTCAAACTTTTTAAGAACTGTTCGCCGCCATGAATGTCCGTGCGCGCTGCAAGCACACGAGTCGCCGCGAGAGGATCATCCGATGGTTTATTGAGACGCTTTTGCGTCGCCGCCTGGTTTTGGAGCTCCGCCATCTCGGTGCGATTTTTCGCCAAGTTGGTTTTGACCTGCTCGTAGTTCATCTTATCGGCGATGCGCATATACTTTCAGCTTCCCTTTAATTAAAAACGATTGACGTGAAGGAGCCCACTTATGGCGCCCTCATGCCCGCCTAACAATCCGTCCTTACAGGCGCTTCAAATTAAGAACCGTGTCGAACATTTCGTCGGCGGTTTTGATAATTCGCGCCGACGCTTCGAATCCTTTTTGAAATTCAATCATCTTTTGAGTTTCTTCGTCGAGACTCACGCCGCTGATACTTTCGCGAAGATTCGAAAGCTGCTTCACGATATTGTCCTGGTTGGCTTCTGCATTCTGCGCCCCATGCGACTGGATGCCGACTTCACCCACGATGCTATTGTAAAACTCATCAACGGTTGCGGCTTTTTCGGCGCCTGGCATTCCATCGGCCGAACCGATTACTGATTGATACTGCAATTGTGCCATCGCGTTTGCCACGCGGTTGTCTGCAGGTGAGTTTGTGACTGCGGCACCCGCAATTCGACCTGGATCTTTGACGATCGCTTCGTTCAACCGAAGATTGGCGGCAGCACCTTCGACTTCGAGTGGGGTCTCAAAAAACTCAGAGCCTTGATGGCCGTACGCATCGAAGCCATTGGCATGAATGTCATTTAAGCTATTCGCAAGCGCATACGCCATCTCATCATTTTTCTTGAGCAACCCACCAATCATTCGGTCGCGGGTATCGAGAATTCCACCCATTTGTCCACCACTCAACTGGTCGGTCACGCGGATGGGTGAGGTATGCTCGCTGTTGACGTAATAAACATCCACATTGCCTTCACGTTTTGTGTCGGTTGCGGGGGTTGCGCGAACTTCAAGACGTTTCGCATCGTCACCCGTCACGAGAAGAGCTTGATTGCCGGCGTTGATGGTGACGGTTCCGTCCCGCCCTTCAGCCCACTTGATATTGATCTTTTCTCCGAGCTGCTTGATCAAGAGATCTCGACGATCGCGCTCGTCGTTGGCGGGTCCACCTTGAGCGGTGACCATCTGAATTTCGGTGTTAAGCTTAGCAATCTCTGAGGTGATTCCGTTGATGTCGTGAACCAGAGTGCCAACTTGTCCATCGAGATCGGCGGCAATGTCATTGAGTTGCTTATCAATCCGCTGAAAATCTTTGGCCATGAAGGTTGCCGACTCACGCACTTGAGTGCGAGTCGCTAAACTCTCGGGCGTATTGGCAAACTCACGAACTGAGTTAAAGAAGTCGCCAACGAAGGTGTTCAACCCTTTGTTGGCTTGCTCGTTATAGACCTGCTCCACACGTGTCATGGCCTCATTTTGGCCTTTAAAAAAACCGCGCTTGCCGGTTTCAAAACCGATCTGACGTTCTAAATATGGATTGTTTGTTCTACTGACTGATGCGGTTCTTGAACCGTTACCAATGCGATCTTTGCCGAGACCTGTCGGATCCGCGGCCGTGATATCAACGCGCTGGCGTGAATAGCCTTCGGTCGATTTATTCGCGATGTTATGACCGACGGTTTGGAGCGCTGTTTGATTGTTCATCATCGAGCGCTTGCCCATGTCCATCATGGCGTGGATCTTAGACATCCTGTCTATCCATCTCAGCTCTGAGAGCCGATCTTCGTACTGGCATTATGCCCGTGCGGTTTGAACTAGATTTCTTTACGAACTAAGTGGCCCGCATCGTTACGTTGCGAAGCGATTCCGCCTTGCTTTCCGTACACCGGTTTAGGGCGAAGACCATCGCGAATCGCATCCATTGCACCCGTAATGTTGTTGAGCGCCGCTTGTACAAGCTCTTCGTTGGCTTTGTTCACTTCGGCCACCCGGCGCACAAGGAGTTCGAGCGTCGAGTGGAGAGTGCGAAGCCGTGTAGATTGATCGAGTGGGCAATGAATTGCGATGTCGAGCAGACGAGGCTGCTCGACATCGGCTCCGACTGCCGCTGCTAAATCACGAGCACATTTCAAGCGCGTATTTTCGAGCGATCGAATGCGCAAGAGCATCGCATCCTTGGATTTATTATTCTCATTGAGCTCATCAAGTTTGCTTGAAATAAGAATGTCTTTTTCGCGCCTAACAATATCGAGCAACGCTCGGTAAACACGAACGAGGTCATCAAGACAATCAATCAGTTCGATGAATAGCGACGGTTCAATTGCAGCATTTGCAGCTTTGAGAGTCATCCTTGATCCTCATTCTTTTATTCTTTGCGGCTCTCTCAAGCTGCAAGTCCTAAATAAAGTCTTTTACTTCTTTGTCGCACTCTTGAGAGCACGACGGCCACACCTCAATCATCGAAGTGCGCATGAATAAATTTATCTAGTTTATACTGGCATTTTAGCGTGTTCGTCCAGCATGCGATCAGCAATCGCGCCGGCATCAACTTTATAACTACCTTCATCGATCATCTTCTGCAGTCGAGCCACTTTTGCTTCGTCAACTGAGTCCGAAGGAGTCGCGAGCTCTTTCGCTTTACGCATGTCTTGTGCGCGCGAAGAGACATCCACTTTCGCAGAGTCACTCACATCACCGCGTGGAGCGCGTGGTGCTTTGGTGTCGAGCAAACCTTCAGCGCCTGCGACTTTTCCTGCTATTGCAGATTCGCTTGCGCCTTTATTAGGCCCGCTGTTACCGATAGAATTTGAAACGTTACTTGATACTTTCATTAAGCCCTCCATGGAGCGCAATTCTAAGTGTATCACAATGAGACGAGCCGTCGCGATTATTGTCGCGCATTTTCTGGTCAAGGATCTAGTCGCGGCTATTCGTGTTCAACTATGTGATCGGGTTCGCCTTCGGCTCTGAATTCAAGTTCGCCTTCGGCTCTGTATTCAAGTTCGCCTTCGGCTCAACGCGCCACAATTCCATGGTCGCCTGGACCTTTATCAAAGTCGAGGTTTGCACTTTTTAAATTCCAGAAGAAGGAATTAATTTCAGGGCTCAGCACGCCAATGGGCTGATCTTTGGCAACCTTCTGGCCCGGTGACATTCCGGCGCTCGCGACACCATCGAAAAGAAATGTCGATCTGATCCCTGCTTGATGACTCAGTGTCACGGCAGTTTGATTGCCAACACTCGTGTTGGATAAGACTTCTGCGGCCCATGGGGATTTGATTTGATTGTCACCACGCGTTTTCGATCGCTCAAGTTCAACCTTCAATGGAATCTGCGAACTCTTCTCCACCGCATTTGCCACTCGCGACACATGGGAGACGTCACGATCCGTAAGTTTGATCGGACCTTCTTTTTTTAGCTTCTGCGATGAAGATTTATCGAAGTAGCGCTCCATCATTTGATCGTAAATTAAATTTGAAAGTCCGATGCCACCTTGATCACCCCAAGACTCCACGTACTGCGAATCGAGTTGTTCTTTGTAGATATTCTCGGCCATTCCGGGCTTGTCTTTTTCGCTATAGCTCACCGTGCTGCGCATGGCCTTCATCATCTCGCCGAGAAATTGTTTCTCGTACATCTTCGCGACTTCTTCGACTTTCGCATTACGCGGCGGAAGTGCGCGTTGACCAGCTTGAGCTCCGCGTGCCGAGCCGGCACCAACGCGCGTGGAAGTTCCTTTTGCATCACCAGCATCTCGGTTATCGGGATCAATGGAACGAAGTTCGTTCGTCTCTTTCTCCATTCGGAGTGCGACATCATCGTGACCGGCAGACGGCTCCTGCCTCTTTAGTCCGCTCATCATGCCGATTCTACCGATTGAACCCATTGTTAGCCTCTGATGATTAGACTTTTTTTATTTAGAGCAAAACAGAAAAAAAGGGGAGATGAGTCGAATTCGTAGCGTGCATCCTGCACTATTTTTTTGAACAATTCAGCTAAAGTCCGCACCTGTCCTGGTGTTTAACTATGGCTCCTGTTTCCTGCTCGAAAACGGCTGCTCTTGAACCTTCCTGGTTAGTTGTCTCCAACTCACCTTCCCCGCGCATAAGCAAACACATCCATGTGTAAGCTCATATCTACTTTAGTTTATGCAATTTTGTATCAGATCGAAACACAATTCAGAGAATGTCTAGCTCGCCTTGTAATGCACCGGCAGCTTTTATGTTCTGCAAAATTGTGATCAGGTCTTTAGGAGAGACGCCGAGCGAATTCATCGCTTTGACCAAATCTCCAACATTCGTACCTGTGTCTAGGACTGCAACGTGATCACCTGACTGGCCTTTACTTTTATCTGCCGAAGCGCCAGCGCTTGCGCCCTTAGGGCCTTCAACCTTCACCGTTAAATCACCGTGTGCGATTGCAACCTTCGAAATGCGCACATTTTCGCCGATCACGACAGTTCCAGTTTTTTCGTTTACAATCACCGTTGCCCGCGTGTCGGGCGTCACCTCGAGCGACTCGATACTTGCCAACAACTCAACCGCTTTTCCTTCGTAGGAAAATGGCACGATGATATCAACGGTGCCAGCATCTTTCGCCGTTGCGTATTTGCCCGAGAGATCCATGTTGATCTTCTTTGCGAGCCGCGCAGCCGTTGTGAAATCCGGATTGTGCAGTGTCAGCCGGAACATTTTTCTTGAGGTGAAATCTTCGGCCACATCGCGCTCGATGATTGCGCCATTCGGCATACGGCCAACCGTCGTGTGAGCTTCGGTACCACCACCGACCAGAATCGATCCTTGTGCAACCGCGTAGATCTGCTGATCGGCCGCACGCAGGGGAGTCTGGATGAGCGTTCCACCAACAAGGCTCGAAGCGTCGCCGACAGAGCTCACTGTTAAATCAATTTTATTTCCGGCCCGTGCAAACGCGGGAAGAACCGCCGTGATAATAACGGCGGCTACGTTTTTACTAGCGACATCCTTTTCTTCAAGCTTAATTCCAAGCTTGTCGAACATGCGCCCCACACTCTTGTTCGTGAATTCGCTCTTTCCGTCCCCAGTCCCTTTCAGGCCTACGACGACGCCGTAACCAATCAACTGGTTGTCACGGACTCCGCGCACGTTGGCGATGTCTTTGACTCGCGCCGCCGATGCCTTTGTCGGATGGGTCAGAAGAGCGGCGACAAGAGCGAGGTTCAGTAGAGGCGCAGCAACGGCGAACGATCGAATGCATCTGTTTGCAGGCGGGAAAATTATGGTAACTGAAATCACATTGGCGCCCCTTTGCTAGAGCTCACGATATCAAATTGCGGATCCAAAAGTTTGTCGGAGACTGTTCCTTCGTCGCTGAAATCTTCTGGACGAACGATTCCGCTAACAATGACTTTGTATTCGCGCTTCCCAATCATGAACGGTTGAGTTCCGTGCACGCGGTAACTTCCGTCTTTGAGTTGCTCAACTATTCTTGTTGGAATCGTTTGAACTGAAAGTGCCTCTTTGCCGCCTTCTGCTGGCGCCGTGGGAGCACCGGCTGCAGGCGCGGGCGCCGGCGCGACAGGTGCGGCTGCTGGATCTGGCGCTGCCGAAGTTGGTCCAGCAGCTCCACCGGCTGCGGCAAGGCGCCTTGGGTTCTCAAGTCGATCCAAGAGTTTCGCAATGACCTTTGATTTGGTTTGCAGCTGATTCTTTGCGGCACCCTCGAGTTTGACATTTAATAGATCGCCCACCATGCGCATTTGGTTTTGCGAGAAAAGATAAGCTCCCTG
>JAYVND010000860.1:0-2572 GCA_043758635.1 Bdellovibrionales bacterium | reverse complement strand
GAGTGAGATGGTCGGTCCACGAGCCGAAGAGATGTACTCGGTGCAGGCAGGGGACACCCTTTGGGATATCTCGACCACTCTGTTTGGTGACGGCATGTTCTGGACGAAAATTTGGGCGGAGAATGGGACGATTGAAAATCCGCATTTAATTGCGCCTGGTAAAGAAATTCGATTTATCGCCGGAAATGAATCGAGCGCGCCAAGCTTGAAAGTCATAGAAAGAGCGGTCATTGCTTCGAACGACATCAAAGGACTTACGACTGAACTCCAACCGGATGCACCGGTCTACGAAGATCAACTCGGCTCGGTCACCTCTGACTCGAGCGATATCGACGAACTTGCCATTATTCCGCGACCAGAAATTCCAGAAGGTAAGCCAAGTAAACCGCCGGCGTCTTTACCGGGTTCGTTCCGAAATACGCGAGTCAGATACCGAGGCAAGTTTGATAAATCTGGTCTCGATGCTCCAGTCCACAAAGCGCAAGTGGCGCACGCAACGATCATCCCGTCTTCATATCTCTCAGAGGGTTTGCCAGCTTCGGTGGGGCATATTGATGAAGTTGAATCGGGCGAGCGTTATGCTTCGATCGGCCAGAATGTTTTTATAAAATTAAATAAAGCCTATAATATTGGCGATCGCCTCAATGTGCTCTATCCCAAAGGCACGGTGAACGATAAAGCACACGGAGACTTGGGGCCGGTGGTTGAGATCGGTGGGACGGTTGAGATTGTCGAAAACTTAAGCCAATCAAAAAATGTTTATCGTGCGGTTGTTGTTTATATGGTGAATCCGATTCATACAAATTCATTTTTAACAGAGGCGCCGCTTCCGCGCGTGACTGTTCGAAGTGAAGGTCGCAAGATCGACGCCGACGTTCGAGTGGTTGGAGCTGAGTTTGACGAAAACCGTCACTTAGTCGGGCAAGGAGCGATCATTTATTTAGACGGTGGCCATAAAGATGGAATTCAAGAGGGAGATGTATTAGCAGTTCAATCGCGCCGCGGAGCCCACCGCGATAACACTGTTTATCCCGAGTATCGAAAAACAATTGGGATGATTAAAATTGTTCAAAGTTTAGAGAATGTTTCAACGGCAATGGTTTTGGAGAACTCTGAAGAAATTCGAATAGGCGATAGAACAGGCGGTCCGCTTCCGCAGGGAGTCGGCGGGCTTCATTACGAATCCATCGATCCGATAACTGGTTCCGAATTGAAATCGAAAGGCCCAGACGTTTCGACAGCAAATAAAATCTCTCATCCCGAATCCACCGTTAAAAGTGAATCCGGAGCAGATACCGATGAGGCGAATCCAGATGTTTCCAACGATTCAGAATCGGGTGATGTGAATCTGGAGTGAGTTGTGGTTCCGGCCGGTCGTTCAGTCCGCTGACTCATTTGTTCATTCGGTCGTTCAGCTTTGTCTGTTGTTCATTTGGTCAGTCTGTCGGTCGAGCGTTAGCTTAGGTCCGGAGCTCGGACGGGGCGCCTCTGTGAGTCGCCCCTTTTTCGATTGAGCGCGGTTGCAAAGTTGCACGGTCCGGCATCAACCGCTCGTCGAATGAAGGACTCAGATGCCTATGAACCTACAGACACCCTCCGTCTCCTCGCAAATTTCTGAAGGGAATCTTCACGCTTCTTCGCGTTCTGTCAATCGTGAGCTGCTCTCGAGCCTTTCTTGTTTTGATTCGTCGATCGTCGTCGAAGACTTTTTTGCAGATCGCTTTTCAAAATCGGTCTCGCTTGAAAATTATGATCGCGCATTGAAACTTTTGGATCGAGTGAGTGAAATAGGCGCCTCACTCACTTTTCCGGGTGATGCAAATTATCCCGCAGAATTTATGAATCTCGATCGACCACCAAAATTTCTCAGCTTTTTTGGACTCCCGGTTTGGCGAGCGAGGCTCGCGCTCGCCGTCGTCGGCAGCCGAGAGCCGCACGCTCGAACGCTAGAGTGGCTGGACACTCACCTCGCAAAAGTCATTCGAAAGCGCAAGCTTCTGATTGTCAGTGGTGCGGCAAGGGGAGTGGATCAGCGTGCGCATCTCTTAAGTTTAAGATGCGGCGAACCCACACTTGCCTTTTTGCCATCCGGTTTGGCAAATCCCTATCCCGCTCAATTTGAAGAAATGATCCGATCGATTCTTGAGTCGGGAGGCGCCGTGATGAGTGAGTATATGCCTGATCAACCCATGCGAAAGCATCACTTTCTCCAGCGCAACCGCTTGATCGCAAGTATTGCGCGAGTGGTCTTCGTTGCTGAGGCGAGCCGTCGGAGCGGCTCGATGATGACGGCCCGGCTTGCTCAAGCGGGCCGCAGCAGGCTCTGTGTTCTGCCGAGTTTTCCGGGCGACGGTGCAGGGAGTGGAACGCTTGAACTACTTGTTGAGGGCGCAACGCCTTTGCGAGACGACGACGATTTACTCAGTATATGTGATTTAGAGATGGCTGGATGGCAGAGTTCTCTCGAAGAAGTATGGTGAAGCTCCGTATCGCTTTTGCGTCTAAGAGCGGGCTCATTTCAATCAATCAACTCGCAAGCGCTTTCAATGCGCGCCGCCGTTCTCGTGCAGGC
>JAYVND010000859.1:0-2574 GCA_043758635.1 Bdellovibrionales bacterium | reverse complement strand
CTGTTCGCGGGTCAACCACGTGCGTATAAATATGAAATTCGAAGAGCTTCGGCTGGCAGTCCAACTGTCGTGGAAATTCCCGGTGGTCCGGGACAAGGTTACGTAAATGGTATGGATGCGGTCCTGGCTGCAGGGCTCATCCCAAAAGATTACGGCGTCATCGCAATAGACCAGCGCGGCGTTGGAGTGAATGATTACGGACCAGATCTAAAAGGAGGAAATTATTCTTCCGCTCTCGAAACTTCCGACATTCTAGAGGTCATAAAGGCTGAAAACCTTCAAAATTACCTGATTCACGGCCAAAGTTACGGAACAATCGTCGCAACAAAACTGGGCGCTCGTTTGTCGTCTGAACACAGTCTTCCTCTCCCGCGGGCAATCATTCTCTCGGGAGTCGTCAACCAATTCTTTCCTGATCAAGTGCTCGGATACAATGAGCAGATGGATCGCCTCGTTAAAGAATTCTCTCCCGTGCAACGCCTCGCTATCCAGCTGCAACTTAAAGAAATTCTTGCGGGCCTTTTTAAGGGCAATCAGTCGATGTTCGCGGGTGCTCTTATGAACGGCTTATTATTCAACATTGAAAGCAAGCAATCGATATTCGGAGTCAACACGCCAGATTTTAAGTCGTTCCTAGAAATGCTGGCGTCGAACAATATCGAGCAAGAAAACGCTATCAACCAACTTGTGTCAGGTGCTGCGCCTCAAGCTGGCCAACAGCTTTACGATTTCGCCAACGTTAAAAGAAAAAACACAATGTCGGAACAAGTGAAATGCACTGAAATGTCGAAACTAGGTGAACGGGCGAATATCGCCTTCGATATTGAGAGCCTTCAATTCGTCGCCCTAAATTCGGACTGTGAAAAGAATGGCTATAGTCTATCGAACGGCTACTTTTCGAAAAACTATCAAATAGCCAGAATTCCTTTATTTTACCTTCAAGGAAATATTGATCCTGCAACTCCCGAAGCTGGTGCGAAGTTACATTTCCAAATGCAGAAAAACAATAACAAGCTGTTTGTTGAAATCCAGGGCTACGCCCATCTCAATATGATTGGGATGTCGAAATGTTCCGAAGGCCTATGGCAAGCAATGGCCGCAGGAATTGAAAGTGCTCGCTCATTTATTAGTCGATGCAATGACCCCGATCTCAATTTGCAGAATTAGGCGGACGGTCAAAATCTATCTAGATCGCGCACCGCGCTCGCCACGGTGAAAGCGCGACTAAGATTGTGTGACGTGCTGGGAAGAGCGGAAAAGGCCGCATCAAATCAGAAATCTCGATGAGGTCTCGCTATTATTTTAAACAAAGTCCCTAGCAATCGCCCCGCTTTAGGAACTCACCATCTGCTCCGGGGAATCATTAACCAATGCAGCGTTCAGAGATTTTGATCGGCCGCTTCGCTGAGGCGGCGCTTAGGAAAACCGTATTTCACCGCGCAATTCGCCTAAATCCCTATACACATCAATTCGGATACGCATTGTTGGACTGACCGTACGCGCCTTTCAATTTGAAGTTTTCAGACATTCAAAGAACGCGGTTTTTCCAAAGGTGTGCCCTGCGCAACCATAGATGATTCTTGGCGACAGAACTTTTGCAGAGGCAATTTCCAAACAGCCCGAATACTTATTCTCAGTATCTGCGCTATCGACGCAGGCCTGAAGCTGGAGACCGCTCTGAACACAGAGTTTCTCGGTTTCGTCTGAATAGGCATGCTTCGCACAAAAATCACCAGTCTCGTTTGCTAGTGCAATATTTGAGGTGATGGTGATTAGGCTAAAAGCGAGCGGCATAAATTTTAAGTACATGTAGTTTCACTCTCAAAGAGGGTTTGCGCGAACTTTGAATGGAGCTCTAACAAAGTTTCCGATTTAAATCTTGTCCGACTACGACGAATCTTTCTCGATGAATATATTTCAAGTAAAGTGAGGGATCGGCGACGATCATCCGTTACACAACCGGTTGTGACGTACGAAAAAAAATCGTTTCCATAGATCCGATTGAAAGAGACGACCTCATAAGCATCTCCGTTCAAGCGCAAGCGTCACTGCGGGAGAAGGTTCTATACAGTTTTATTTTGCCGGCCTTCCACTAGCTGTGCCGGAGAGACTCTGCACCTAATATTTTGAAATTGCAGCTAAAGAATCTTAATCCAAGTCCCGCGAGCTCAAATGAGACACCGTAAAGATTTAAAACTTAAGATTAAAGTCTTGGTCTCCCCAGACCGAAAACTTCAGCATGGTCAAAATCTATTCAGTCCTTCTAACAAGTGCCTTGACCGTCATGCCGCTGATAGGCTGCGGCTTTATTCACGGCTACACAACAGGTGGAGCGTCCTCCTCCGAGCCTACAGGAGGGGTCTCTTTTGACTCCGTAACTCCCTTATTACTTGATTCGGCAGGTGGACAGACGCTCACATTGGCAGGCTCAGGGTTTGATTCATCATTACAGATCTCGCTCAACGGCAGAGCCTGTTCTCAAATGCAGGTGATTTCGAAGAATTCGGCAACTTGCACGTCTCCGGCGCAACCTAGTGTCTCGCCACTTCTGACCGCGCTTTCAATTAATGGCTC
>JAYVND010000858.1:0-8105 GCA_043758635.1 Bdellovibrionales bacterium | reverse complement strand
CGAAGAACAAAAAATGGCGGATGAAGAGAAGAACCGTCGTGAAGATGAATTCAAAAATCCAAAAAAACCAGAGATCGACGACACTCGTCCGTTCAAAGGTGCCAAAGACGCTAAAGTTACAATCGTAGAATACTCTGACTTCCAGTGCCCGTTCTGCAAACGCGGACACGCGACAATGGAAGAAGTGAACAAAGCTTACGGCGAAAAAGTTAAAATCATGTTCAAAAACTTGCCGATCGAGCGCCTTCACCCGATGGCAATGCCTGCATCGAAGTGGTACGAAGCGATCTCAATGCAAGACAACGCTAAAGCTTTGAAATTCAAAGACGAAGTTTTTGCGAACCAAGAAAAATTGGGTTCGGATGGCGATAAGTTCCTTGAAAAAGTAGCCAAAGATGTCGGCGCAAACGTTGCTAAAGCTAAAAAGGATCTCGACAGTGATGCTGTTAAAAAGCATTTGGCAGTTGATGCTGAAGAAGCTGCGAAATTCGGTTTCACTGGGACTCCAGGCTATCTCGTAAATGGTATCTCAATCCGCGGAGCTTACCCGTTCGAAGAGTTCAAGGCGATCGTCGATCGCGTCTTGAGCGGCGGAGCAGCTCCAGCTGCCGACGTGAAGAAGTGATTTGATTCGCCGCCTTGTCAGAAAACAGCGGCGTATTTAAATTTGAAAAAGGCAGGGCTCACGCTCTGCCTTTTTTTATTTTTGGTGCGTGCGGTAGGGCCCAGTACGGGGCGGCATTGGCTTTTCACGCGTGTTCGGGATTTTCGAAACTTCACTGTCCTTTTTAGTGAATGCTTTTCTTGAACTTACAAACAGCGCGGCGCAATGGCGTTTTGATTGCCTTTGAAGTGCCTTCGGGACTAAGTATTGGGGACCATAAAGGAATACTCAATGTCTGATTCAAATCTCTCGGAGATGCCTTCAGAAAATCCACAGGGCCTCGCATCTTCTGGCGGTGGAGTCGCAAATTCTTCAGAACTTCCGCTAGCGAATAAGACGGCCTTGCAAGCTGGTGAGAGTTCGTCGGCACACTTGAAGTGGCCATCGATTGGCCCTGCGGTATTGAGTAAACCAAATTGGTTGAAAGTTCGTGCTCCCTCGGGCGAGAATTATTCGCGTATCAAGAATATGTTAGCGGAGTTAAAGCTCGCGACCGTTTGCCAAGAAGCTCGTTGCCCAAATATGGGCGAATGTTGGGGCGGTGGTACGGCGACGGTTATGCTGATGGGTGAGGTTTGCACGCGTGGGTGCCGATTCTGCAATGTGAAAACTGGTAATCCCAAAGGCGTGATCGACACTGACGAGCCCGAAAAAGTAGGCACGGCGCTTGCGCAAATGGGTCTCGAGTACGTAGTGCTTACGAGCGTCGACCGCGATGATTTGCCGGATCAAGGTGCAGGACACTTTGCGCGAACGATTGAAGTGATAAAGAAAAATGACCCGGACTTAGTCGTGGAAGTACTGACGCCGGATTTTAGAGGTGACCGAGAGCTGGTCGCACTTCTTGTGGCTGCAAAGCCAGATGTCTTTGCACACAATATTGAAACCGTTGAGCGCCTCACCAAAAAAGTGCGAGACCCGCGCGCAAAATATCGCCAAAGCCTCGATGTCTTGCGAATGGTCAAAGAGATCGACGCGACTCGTTACACAAAATCCTCGATCATGCTTGGGCTGGGCGAAGGTGATGACGAAGTTTTGCAAACACTTTTTGATCTGCGCGAAGTGGGATGTGACGTGGTTACTTTCGGTCAATATTTGCAGCCGACTGCTAAGCATCTGCGTGTGGAGCGATTCGTTCCACCGGTGGAGTTTGAAAAATGGCAGACGATCGCGGAAGGAATGGGCTTTCTTTACGTCGCAAGCGGCCCATTGGTTCGCAGCTCGTACCGGGCTGGGGAGTTTTTCATGAAGGGCATGATCAAGTCTCAAAGCGCGGCAGCAGCTGCGTCGAAGTGATTGCTCTCTTGCAATGCCTTCAGGACTGGACATGTCTGGACTTGCCTGCGGAGTAACGGTAAACCGTTTGAACATCATAGTGAGCGATTAAGCACGATATAGGGGAGTGTCTCATGGCATCTAAAAATATCTCATTGCCTGAATTGGGCGAGGGCGTAACTGAAGGCGAACTCGTGAAATGGCTCGTGAAGCCAGGCGATAAAATTGAAGCCGATCAGGCCGTCGCGGAAATGATGACCGACAAAGCAACGGTTGAAGTCCCGAGCCCATCTGCGGGTGTTGTTAAAGAACTAAAAGCCAAAGAAGGCGATGTTGTTGAAGTCGGAATGGTGATGCTCGTGATTGAAGACGCCGGCGGCGCTTCGGTTGCAGCGGCAGCTCCGGCTCCGCCTCCAGCTCTGGCAGCGGCAACATCCGCTCCCGCGATGATGGCGAAGGCTGCGGCTGGTGCGACTGCGACACAAGGAACTTCCGCGAATGGCAATGGCCACGCAGCAGGTATGGCTCGCGCTGGCGGCGCGGAAATGGCTCGCGCTGGCGGCGCGGAAATTCATATTCATCCGCCGGTCGC
The DNA here is from genome assembly GCA_043758635.1 of Bdellovibrionales bacterium. Lineage (GTDB taxonomy): Bacteria > Bdellovibrionota > Bdellovibrionia > Bdellovibrionales > JAMPXM01 > JAYVND01. The sequence goes on along the minus strand of JAYVND010000858.1, from coordinate 5,574 downwards.
GGACGCAAAAGTTCTTGCGACCCCGGCGACTCGTCGTTTGGCTCGCGAAATGGGTGTCGATATCAACGGCCTTTCGGGCTCGGGAGTTGCGGGTCGTGTGACTCGTGATGACGTTTCGGGTGCTGGCGGATCAGGCGGATCAGGCGCGACTGCAAATAGTTCGGCGGCAGCAGCTCCAACTTTGCAAGCACCTCCGCGCCCTGCCTTTAACGGCATGGGTGGCCCACTCGAGGAGCGCGTGGCAATTCGTGGTATTCGCAAAAAAATTGCCGAGAACATGCAGATGGCGAAACAAATCATTCCGCATATTACAATTGCGGATGAAGCCAACATCACGGCTCTTGTGAAACTTCGAGAAGACCTCAAAGCACAAGCTGAAAAAACTGGCGTGAAGGTCACGTACCTTCCGTTTGTGATGAAGGCAATGATTGCAGCGATTCGCGAATTCCCAATGTTCAATGCTTCGATTGACGATGCAAAACAGGAAATCGTTTACAAAAAATACATCAACGTTGGTTTTGCTGCCGACACGCCAAATGGTTTGGTTGTTCCGGTCATTAAAAACGCGGATCAAAAGACAATTGCTCAGCTCTCGAAAGAGATCGCAGAGCTAGGTAAAAAAGCTCGCGATGGCAAGTTGGCTTTGGAAGACATGAAGGGCGCAACCATCACGGTCACGAACATTGGTTCTTTCGGTGGAACTTTCGCGACTCCAATCATCAATCATCCAGAAGTTGCGATTCTCGGTATGTACCGTATTCAAGAAAAGCCAGTTGTGAAAAAGGGCGCTAGCGGTGCGCTCGAAATCGACGTGATTAAGACAATGAACTACACAATCACGGCGGATCACCGTTTGATCGACGGCGCAGTCGCTGTTCGCTTCTTGCAAGCGTTCATGTCGCGCATTGAAAATCCGGGCATGTTGATGCTCGACATGATGTGAGGAATTGAGTAATGGCACAGAACTTTGACGTAGTCGTAGTTGGCGCTGGTCCCGGTGGTTATGTAGCGGCGATTCGTTCGGCGCAACTCGGAAAAAAGACAGCCATCATTGAGCGCGAATATATGGGAGGCGTTTGTTTAAATGTCGGCTGCATTCCTTCAAAAGCTTTGATCTCTGCAGGCCACTTCTTGCACCGTTTGTCGCATCAGGCATCGGATATGGGTATTAAAGTTAAAGGCGAAGTCTCAGTCGATATGACTCAGACTCAAGTTTGGAAAAAAAGCGTTTGCGATCGTATGGCGGGGGGAGTTGAGCAGTTGCTGAAGGGCAATGGCGTGACGATCATTCGCGGCGAAGCGAGTTTTAAAACGGCGACCGAATTGACCGTTAAGCCCGCAACTGGTGCTGCAGAATCGGTCACAGCAACAAATTTCATCATCGCGACAGGTTCACGCCCAATTGAAATTCCCGGTTTTAAGTTTGATGAGACAACAATACTTTCGTCGACCGGCGGCCTTGCACAAGATGATGTGCCGAAAAACTTGATCGTGATCGGCGGCGGTTACATCGGACTCGAAATCGGTTCGATGATGGCGAACTTCGGCTCAAAAGTGACCGTTGTTGAAGTGACCAAAGGACTGTTGGTTGGTCTTGCGGACGCCGAGTGTGTGCAGGTTGTCCAACGTCGCATGAAAAAAGCAGGCATCGAAATCTTGCTCGAAGCAAAAGCGAAGAGCTGGGTAAAATCAGGATCGGGCGTCGAGCTCACCGTTGATGTTGCAGGCAAAGAGCAGAAGATCAAGGGTGATAAGATTTTGGTGACCGTGGGGCGCAAGCCAAACTCTGATCAAGCCAATCTTAAAGGCATTGGTCTTTCAATCGACGCACGCGGATTCGTGACGGTGAATGCACAACGCCGCACGAACCTCTCACACATTTTTGCGATCGGCGACATTGCTTGTCAGCCGATGCTGGCGCACAAAGCGTCGTACGAAGGTGTGATGGTTGCCGAAGTGATCGCGGGGCAAAACCGCGTTTACGACGCGAGGACTGTTCCTTCGGTCATTTTTGTTGAGCCAGAGATTGCGGCTGCTGGTTGGACTGAAGAAGAGTGCAAACAGAATGGCCATGCAGATTTAAAAATCGGCAAGTTCCCATTCGCGGCCAACGGCCGTGCAGTTTCTCTAATGGAAACGGATGGTTTCGTGAAGATTATCGCAGATGCGAAGACTCATGTGGTTCTCGGTGTTCATATTGTGGGTCCAGAGGCGTCGAACTTGATCTCCGAGGCCGTTTTGGCAATCGAGATGGGGGCTCGCCTTGAAGACATCGCGCTGACGATTCATCCGCATCCAACATTGGGTGAGACGATGATGGAAGCAGCGGAAGCGACTCTTGGTCACGCGATTCACATCATTCAGAAACCTTTAGGAGCGAAGTCGGCTGCGCGTTCGGCGACCTCTCCACAGGCTTGAGTTTTGAATCACCGCCGGATCAGCTTTGGCCCGGGGAGGGCGATAATGACTGAAATTCAAAACGAAAATCTAGCTGCGCCAGGAACTTCTCCAGTGGTTGCACCAGTGACTGCACAAACGGCGACGCCTTCGGCTCGTCAGGTGGTTTTCCAGGATTGGGGAGTGATTGATTATGCGGCGGCACTGCAGCGGCAAATTGATCTCGTTGACTTGGTTCACCAGGAACTTTCGCGCGACACCGTTGTGCTTTGCTCTCATCCTGCAATTGTGACTCTTGGACGAGCAACTCGCGCAGATGATCTTTGTGGTTGGACAGGGCCGGTGATGGAAGTGAGCCGTGGTGGACGCGCGACTTATCATGGCCCGAGTCAGTTGGTAGCATATCCGATTTTGGATTTGAATCAGCGTGGCCGTAATGTGCACGGCTTTATGCGAAAACTCGAAGAAGCGATCATTCTGACTTTGGCCGATTTTCAGATCAAGTCGGAAGGCCGCACGTTGCAAACCCAAAATGGAGCTGATGAAGCTGTTGAGGCGACCGGCGTTTGGATGGGGTCACGTAAGATCGCGTCGATCGGAATCGGCGTTCGCAAGTGGACTTCTTTCCATGGCTTAGCGCTCAACATTGATTTTGATGCCAACGCCTTTCAAGGCGTGAAACCTTGCGGGTTTACATCGGCAACGATGATCAGCATGGAGGAGATCTTGGGTTCGAAAGTCGATCACGCAGCCGTTAAAGCATCGCTCAAGAAACATCTCACTATTTTGCTAACGCAAGGTTTCTAGAGAGTGTATTTCATCCATACATTTGGCTCGCGATAGACCGCAATCGGTTCGGCGAACTGACTAGAGTTCTGGTCTGGCAACTCGCCTGGAAATTGGCCTGGAAATTGGCCAGGAAATTCGCCAGGAAATTCGCCAGTCAACCGATTAGGCAAGCGTACAGGCAATCTGACATCCAGGGGAACCAGCCCGCCTTCAATCACGCACAAACCATTTTCATTTAATTGGAGCTTGGTCCATTCTCGCCACTTTGTGAGATTGGCTCGAACGAGCACTGAATCTTCGCAGATATTCATGATTTGAGCGCCGGCCTCATGATGAGTGCGAAGCCATGGATCGAAGATTCGACCGTCAGGCAATTGTCTTCTGCAGTACATTTCCATTGATTCAAGCGGGTACGCGGTTTTGCCAGTGGGTCGAACTGGTGCGATGACCATATCAAATCCTAGCGCGCGGGCTTCGATTTTTGCTCCTTGGATCAGAGCTTTAGCGAAACCACGTCCGCGATATTTTCGGTCGACACACGCTTCCGTAAGACTCACGCAGTTTTTAAGGGAATTCACGCTGGCATTTTGAATTGAAAATCTCCAACCCAGTGCCGGAAGTTCTTGTACCGATCGGTCGATAGCGACTAAAACTGCTTGTATAAATGCAATCAATTTACCGGTGGAGCTTTCGCGAATTCCGTAGGCGCGAAAGCGCTTTTCGAAGTCGACGGTTGAGATCTGAAACTTGAGAATGGGATCCGGAATGTCACTCTCGTCCAGGAGAAATCGAGGCCATGCCTCTTCAGATAGGCGATAGACTTCGGGAGATCCTAACTGGAGCTGGGAATCCCAAGTAAAACCATCTGGGAGGTCGAAATTCATCTCGCCTCCTTTGCCAATCGCACGGCCCGCGAACATCAATTGCGGCTTGGCGATTTCGCAGAGCTGATCGAACAGCCACCGCGGCTACCGAAGCTTACAATTACTTCTGCCACTGGATCGCTTTCTTTACTAACCGTGACGCGGTTCCAGCTCACGATGCCACCTGCATCTGCTGGATTGGTGCAGATCTCAGGATTTGTCGAGCAGTTCGGAGTGATCGATGCATCCGACCCGTTGTCATCGCCAAGGAATTCTGTTTTGGAGATATACATTTTATTCGCAGTTTTAAGTGTCAGCTGTGCCGGATTGTAAGCCGTACCCGACATTTGATTGTCGTGAAAATAGGTGTTGAGCAATTGAGCCTGCATCAACGCCAAATTTTTGCATTCAGCTGGGATGCCGTTGCTTTGAGCAAAAGCCGAAGTGCTGCATCCGAGAGCAAGGGCGAGAGATGCGAGAGTTTGGATTTTCATGGGATTCTTCCGATCGATTTATTTGTTTAGGCTTCATTGAGGCAGAAACCGTATAGCTCGGAGGGAGATCTTATTTCAAGCGGCAACGATCGAATTTTGCCGCATAGTGCGGCAAAAATAACGCGCGCTTGGATTTTGCATTTGGAACTAAAATTGGGAAATTTGCAGTGAGGTTTTGCGGTGAAATTTGCAGTGAGGTCATATCGTGAAGTTTTACAGCGAAGATTTAACCCAGTCGATGAGTCTGGGTATTGGAATGGGTTGGAATTGGCTGCCTGCCAGTGACTTCGGCTTCAGGCTTGTTGTAGATGCTGGCGGCGTCGCCTCTCCAAAATTATTTCGCTGCTTTGCGGTCTACGCTGAAAGCAACCTTTTTAATCCCGGCACCTTTTACTGCATCGATAAGAGCCGTGAGCTGCTCCATTGTGACGGTTCGATCTGGTTGCAGAATTGCCGCGGTGTCGGGTTTTTCGGCAACCATCTTTGCAGCGAATGCTGCAATTTGGTCGAGCGTGGTTTGCTGACCATTCAAACTGAGCGAACCACTGGCGCTAATTGCAATATTCACTGGGGTGGATGGGCTTTCGTCGCCACTCGAAGACTTTGGCAAATTGATATCGATCGATGGTTTCAAAACCATTGGTGCCGTCACCATAAAGATAATGAGAACAACGAGAATGATATCAACGAGCGGTACGATATTGATCGCCGCTATTGGTTCATCTTCGCTTCCACCAAGTTGAGAAGCCATTATGCGTGGCCTTTCTTTTTCGAATAAGCGACGCAAAGCTCACGAACAATCTCTAAACTCTGGAGTGCACCGCGAACTTGTTTCGTGAACGCATTGTAAGCGATGACCGCTGGAATCGCGACCACGAGTCCAACAGCCGTCGAGACCAACGCTTCGGCGATCCCGAGCATGACAACCTCGTTGCCCGCTCCGCCCGGATTCAACGAGAGGTCGTGGAAGGCTTTCATGATACCGAGAACAGTTCCCAAGAGGCCGACAAATGGTGCGTTCGAACCAATAG
>JAYVND010000857.1:0-2581 GCA_043758635.1 Bdellovibrionales bacterium | reverse complement strand
GACCAGCAAATTTATTAAACTTCTCGCTCGTGTGCTCGATCGCTATCAGGCGCCGGTCAGGGCATTCTGTGCTCCGAAGAATAGGATGGAGTCCAACTCCGCAGCCGATTTCCAGATCAATGGGCTGCGAGCCGGGTCCTGCGCGCGGAATATCGCGAAACCAAGCAAATGACTCTGCAACCGATTTCGTGCGATGAAAATCACGCACGGCAAGCAAACTATTTGAGTTTTTAATATAGGAGCTTTTGCTCATTATTTAGCACCGACCGGCGAAGCTTCGGTGAGCCAAAGGCGGGCGGGATCCTGATGATCGACTTGCCACGCCTGAAAATTGAGATGTCCAGCGATCCTCGCTCGCAGCATGCACAAAAAATTTTCGGACATGATTTGTAGATCATCGAGCGACCAGATGTCGTGATCAAAGGATTCATCGCGTGTTTGTGAGCGGAGCATCTCGTGGCCCGTCATCGAATACGCCATCCCTGACATCGGCGGAATCATCGCTCCAAAAGATGTCAGTACAGACTGCAATCGAGAGAGCACGCCTTTGCCCCCGACAGAATGCATAGTGACCAGGCAGAGCGCGGGTTTCCCGAGCCAATGCGCGCTTCCTTCAGAGGGTGTAAGGTTCTCCAAAAAAATCTGCAGCGGACTGCCCCAAGAGTCCCAGTACGTTCCAGTTGTAAACACAAAGCCATCTGCCCACGCGAGGCTCTGAAGCCAAGAATCGCGAAGCCCACGAAGGTCGATACCATGACTTTTGACTAAAAAATTTGGCCCAGCACTTGCGCTTACACTAGTAAGCGGAAACAGTTCGCTCAGCATGTCGCATAGGTGGAGAATTTGAATTTCTAACTTCAGTTTTGGCGACTTCGTTTGAGTCGCCGACTGCGTAGTGAATTGCTTTTGCAAAACCTGTATCGCTTGCGCTGTGTTGCCGGTGCTTCCGCCGAGACTGCCATTTACGATTAAGATTTTTGCCATGAAAGCTTTTTAAAGGCGACGCCACTTGAAGTCAAATCAAGCGGCGCTGTTGAGTCAGAGAAAATTTGGAGCGCGGTTCAAGCAATCTTTTTAATCTGGTCGAGCTTGCCTTTAAGAATAGAGACTTCGTTGCGAAGTGCGGTGTTCTCGCGACTGAGGTCCGACATTTTTTTACGCATATTGTGAAGTTCTGCAGAGTGAGTTTCGGAGCCATCAGGCGACTGCGCGGGCACAACAACCTGTAGGCCAGTCGCAGTTTTCTCATCATGCGAGAAAGATGGGATCGATGTCATCGTCACCTCATCCATCGATTTTTTCGCAAGGCGTTCGTCAATGTCGGAATCGATCACCAGTTCCGGGTCAATTTTTTCGAGGCGCAACTTACCATCGATCGACATCTTTCGAACTGCTTCGATGACTTTCATTTGAGTTGTAACAACTTCTTGCGGGCTCGGGCGATTGGATCCCAGCATGTCCTCGATTTTTCGAAGTCGAGCATGAGAGAGAACACCGTGAATTTTTGTTTTCACGGGCTCGGCTGACGTCTGATAAACCACCGCCACCGTTAAGTCTTGCAGCGTACCTACAATCTCGGCCAACGTTTCATCAGGGCAACTATAGATGCGTTGAATATTGAGCATCTTATTTCGTATATGATCCGCCCAACCACCATCTTCGGCAGCAATCATCTCTAAAAACTTTGCTTGTTTGACGGGGCCACAAGTTTCCAGAAGCATCAAAAGCTGAAGAAAACCACCGGTTTTACGATAACGATCCAGCATACCCATATCTAAGACTCCCTCATCCAATGCGCGTCACGAAAAAGTGAAGGTCGATCGCGCGAAACTCTCAGTCTGAAAGCATTCCCGCTTGGTAGACCGAAATTATTGCTGCTCTTGGAACCTCAAAGTCCCATGACCATTCCACATCGATCTTCTCGGAGTTTTCTTTGTGCGGAACGATAGGTAATCGGTGGGTAAAGCAAAATTAATCGGTGTCCTCAGAGATGCGTCTCAGGATGAACCAAGATCGCCCGAAAACGGCCAAGAATCGCACGAGATGGCCCGAAATGGCCCGAAATGGAAGGGTCAGCTGCTTGCGGAAGTATAGAAGCGGAGCGCAAATTTCCAAAATCTGGTTGAGATCCAGACACAGAAACTACCAACACCAACTGCAGCAACGACCCACCATAGACTTTCGCCGTGGAGAAGAACGCGGGCGGGGACGCTCGCAAGAAATGCCACTGGCAAGAACGTCAGCACGCTGTATCGAAGCCAGGACGGGTAAATCGAGTCAGGTCTAAGTCCCAAACGGTAGAGCTGGAACCAAACAAAATTGATGTTGTCTGCTTTGGTCAGAATCAGCGAAACACTTGAAAAGAGAAAACGCATCGAATACGCAATTGCAACCGAACTTGGAACCAAAATGAAAAGCAGACTCAAGCGCCACCAGTGGATCGGATCCGGAAAGCGAATGAGCCCAAATGTCAGCCACGCGAGCGCAAAAATAAAATTGCCGCAGTAGGCAGTCGCCATTTTCTGTGTGCTGATCATAAATTGCGAGTTGACGGGTTTCACCAAAAGCAGATCTAGCTCCC
>JAYVND010000856.1:0-8120 GCA_043758635.1 Bdellovibrionales bacterium | reverse complement strand
GACGTGATTGGCATGACGATGCAAGTCTGGGATTACACGTCTTGCGATATCGAAGAAGGCCATGGCACTTGCTGCTCGTCGACGGATGTCGATGACGCCCGCCAAGTGGCCGATCGTTACGGTTTTCCTTTCTACGTGGCGAACTGCGAAGCGAAGTTTCAAGCGTTCGTGATTGATCCATTCATCAGCTCGTACCTCGAAGGTAAAACGCCTTTGCCTTGCGTCAACTGCAACACGTATTTAAAGTTCGATCATTTGATCCGCAAGATGAAAGAACTCGACTGCGACTACCTCGCAACCGGCCACTATGCGAAGATCGAAAAAAATACAGCCGGTCGCCCGGTGATCGTGACATCCACCGATGATTGGAAAGATCAAACTTATTTCTTATTTACGATTGATCCCGAGATTGTTCCGAAACTGATGTTTCCCGTGGGTCACTTAAAAAAACCGGAGGTTCGCGCGATCGCGGAGGCTCGAGGTTTGGTCGTCGCTCGTAAAAAAGACTCGACCGGCATTTGTTTTGTCGGTGACAAAGGCTACGAAAACTTCATTAAAGACAACGTCGCACCTGATTTACTGAAACGAGGTGTGATTCGCGTGTTCCCCGATGGTGAAATCGTGGCGGAGCACGCAGGAATTCATTTGTTCACATACGGTCAGCGCAAAGGTCTTGGTGTGTTTCGCCCGGACCCTTTGTACGTGATCAAGATCGATGCAAAAACCAACGAAGTTTGGGTGGGTGAGGAGAGCCATCTTTTTCACCACAACGTTGAAGTCGTCCAAACGCATTGGCTGGATGAGATCGAAGTCGGCGAAAGACTTCGCGTTAAGATTCGTTTTCAGCATTCGGGTTCGCTCGCGAAAGTCGAGCGTCTCGAAAACGGTGAGATGTCTCTGCGATTCGATGAACCGATGCGGGCGATCACTCCTGGCCAAGCTGCCGTTGTTTACCGCGGTCAGCAGCTTGTCGGTGGGGGATGGATCGTTTGAGTTCCTCCACTCGTTATGAATTCATGATTCACACCTACGGTTGCAAAGTGAACACCTACGACACCGGATTGTTGCAGCGTCGCCTTGAGGCGGCGTCGGGTCACGTTGCGTTGACTCGCGCTGGTTTGAAGCATGCGGCGGAAGGCTCGGCAATGAAGCTCGGAAGAGATACCGCGTCTGCTCCTGGCTCTGCGAGCGGTATAGCTCCGCAGCGGGTTGGGGCATTGGCCAATCCGACGGCACACATCGCACCGAACGTGCCTGCGGCTCGACCGAATGTTCCGCGCGTCCATATTTTGAACACGTGCGCGGTCACTGCCGAGGCAACTCGGGAGGCTGCTAAACAAGTGCGTCGTCTGAAATCAAAGGAGCCCTTCTCAAAAATCGTGGTCACGGGCTGTGGCGCGCAGGTCGATGGCGAGATTTTTGACACACTGCCAGGAGTGGATCTCGTGGTTGCGAATTCGCACAAAGGTTTTTTAGAGCGTCTCTTGGATGAGATGTTCAAGGGCCAGCTTGAATCCAAAGTGCACCGCTCGAACATCTTTCGCAAAGAAGATCTGGAAGCCGGCGGGGGAACTGAGCTTGGTCACACACGCACGTTTTTAAAAATTCAAGACGGCTGCAATAGTTTTTGCACCTACTGTGTGATTCCATTTGCGCGGGGCAAGAGCCGCAGCATTCCGGTCAAAGAATTGGTTCAAAGAATCAATGAACTTCACGGGCGGGGAATTCAAGAATTTGTACTCACGGGCGTGCATATTGGCGATTACGAAGACGTTGTGGGCGCACGTAAACTTTTTTTACATGACTTGGTTTCAGAGGTGCTTGCGAAAACAGACGTGCCGCGCATACGCCTGTCATCGCTTGAGCCGCCTGAGTTGACTGCGGAGCTGATGGCATTGTTTGAAAATCCTCGTCTATGCCCGCACTTCCACATGAGCATTCAATCGGCGAACACCGAGGTGCTTGCGGGTATGCGCCGTCGTTACACCGCCGATGACGTGGAGGCGGCGTTGACTAAAATTCGTGCGCAACTTCCGAATGCATTTATCGGGATGGATGTGATCGTCGGCTTCCCGGGCGAAACGGCAGAGCATTTCGCCGATACGTACGAGCGCCTTGAACGACTGCCTTGGTCCCGCATACATGTATTTCCTTACAGCGAGCGGCCAGGAACAAAAGCCGCGAAATTTGAAGGATCGGTCGATCGCTCCGAGCGAGTCCTCCGCTCGCAACGCTTGCGCGATCTCTCAAGTGCGCGCCTCGAAACGTCTGCGATGGAGCAGGTCGGTGGCCGCAAACGGGCACTAATCTTAAACTCTCCGGCGCGTGGAGCGAATGGTCTCACCCACGATTATTGGCCAGTTCGCGTGGACAGTTCGCGCGATTTGTCAGCATTGGCCGGCCGCGAAGTGGAAGTTGAAATCACGGGCTACGACTCGTCAGTCGAGAGTCGCATAGACGGAATTCTCACCGGGCGTTTGGTTGAATCCTCGATTGTGGGGGGAGTATGAGTGACGTGAAAATGCCGGGCGCAGTTGTTGGCTCAGCCTTCGGCTCGGTTGTTGGCTCTGGCGTCGGTTCAAGTGTTGGTTTGTCGGCTGATTCGAAACTCTGCGGCGCCGCAAGTGAGTCGGCAGATGCCGAAGTTTTGGCTCCAGCGCCCCTGGCTCCAGCGCCTTCAACCGAAACAGATGAGACGTGCAAAACGAAGCTCATAAATCAGCTGATGGCGAGCATTCAATACCGGTTCAAATCGATCGACGCACTCATGCAGGCGCTCACTCACAAAAGCCGTGCAAACGAATTGAATGCGGGGCCCACGCACAATTCCGATAACGAGCGCCTCGAATTTCTAGGCGATGCGGTATTGGATCTCGCCATGACTGACTGTCTGATGCGTGGATTTCCGAATGACACTGAGGGCTCGCTTTCGAAAAAACGTGCAAGTCTCGTAAACGAAGAGTCGCTCGCCCAGTTGGCAACCGGGCTTAAGTTGGATCGCCTGATTCTCCTCGGCAAAGGGGAACTGAAAACCGGCGGTTTGCAGAAGCCGCGTATTTTAGCGTCGGCACTTGAGGCAATTCTTGGTGCAATTTTCAATGAGGCGGGATTTCCGGCTGCGCTCGCAAGCATTGAGGCTCTCTTCGCGCAAAAGCTTGAGGATTTGCGCTCGTCGGTGGTCGATTTTAAATCTGATTTCAAGACGCGCTTGCAAGAGACCGCACAGCTCATGCATAAAGCTACTCCAACGTACCAAGTGAATGGCGAAAAAGGCCCTGACCACGACAAGCTCTTTGAGGTGTCGGTGGTTTTAGATGGCCGCGTCCTCGCAAAAGGCTTAGGCAAAAGCAAAAAATCGGCAGAGCAAGATGCCGCCCGCGTGGCACTTGAAACGGAATACGCCGCGAATGAGGCAGGCTCCGCAGTGGCGGCGGGCGAAATGATTGAAATGCCAGTCATGCTGCCGGTTGAATGAGGATTTATTTAATTTTTAAAGTGCGGCTCACAAATGAGAACCGCGGATCAACTGGGCTGAGAGCCATGAGGCTCTGAGCTCCGAGAAAAGGACAGTTATGCAACAACCACCTGATCAGCCTGGAAAACCAGGCCCAGGATTCCGTGCCGGCTTTGTGGCACTCGTCGGACAACCCAATGCGGGAAAATCCACCCTCCTGAACACTTTGCTTGAAGAGAAAGTCGCCATCGTTTCGGACAAACCGCAAACGACTCGTGGCCGCATCACTGGCATCTTGAATGTGCCAAATGCGCAGGTCATCTTTGTCGATGCGCCGGGCCGTTTGAAGAGCACCTCAGGCATCAATAAATTTTTGCAAGAAGAAGTCGAAGATGTCATTGAAAAAGCGGACGTCGTGATTGCAGTTCTTGGTGCTGATGATTCCGAAGCCTCGGTCGAAGACCTAATGAAGCGTCTTCGCGGTAGCACGAAAAGCTGGGTGGCGGTTGTCACCAAAGGTGACACGCTCCTCGGCACTTCGACTCCGAAATACTTCCGCTTTTTGATTGAAGAGAAAATTCCATTCGTCACGATCTCTTCTCTTAAACGTGCGTCTGAAGCTCGCGAGGAAGTTTTGAATCGCGTGGTTCCTTTGCTTCCGCAAACTGGTCAGCCGCTCTTTGATGATGAGCTCTACACAACGCAAACCGTTCGTCAGATGTCGGCGGAGCTCGTGCGCGAATCTTGCTTTGAGCATTTGTCGCAAGAGATTCCATATGGACTCGCGGTCAAGATTGTTGAGTTCAAAGAAGAGGGCGCACTCACGCGTATCAGCGCAGATCTTGTCGTGGATCGTATGAATCACCGTCCAATTGTTCTCGGCAAAGGCGGAACTCAAATCAAAGCCATCGGTACAACCGCGCGCCTTGAAATTGAAAAACTCGTCGGCGGAAAAGTGTTCTTACAATTGCACGTCAGTGTGCGCGAAAATTGGACCAAGAATCCACGCATCATGAAGGAGCTTGGTTATGTCGTTCAAAAAAACTAAAATTGATTCGCTCGAAACTGAGAGCAGTGATTCGATTTTTCACGCCTCGCGTGAAACTTCGCGAGTTGCAATTATTGGTCGACCGAATGTTGGGAAGTCGACGCTCTTTAACTTTTTAACCGACTCGCGCAAAGCCGTAGTGAAAAACCAATCGGGTGTGACGCGAGATATTTTGATCGAGCCAGGTGAGATTTGGGGTCACAAGTTTGACGTCATTGACACTGGGGGTTTGACCGAAGCCGCCGATCTCTTCTCGAAGCTCATTCGTGAACAGGTGATTGAGTTTTTGAAATCAACCGATCATTTGATCGTCGTAATGGATGGAAGACTCGGCCTCCACCCTGAAGACCGTGACATCATTCGCATCGCCAAAGAGGCGGGTAAACCATTTTTGTTGGTCTTAAATAAAGTCGATCGTATTCATGAATTTGAGATGGCGAAATCGGAATTCTACGAATTCGGCGTGGATATGGTTGTGGCAAGCTTTGAGCAGCGCTTCGGTATGGACCAGATTCTAGAGTGGATCGTCTCCCAAGTGAAACGCACGGAGCACACCGTTCGCCAAGGCATGACGCTCGCTATCGTCGGTAAACCGAATGTTGGAAAAAGCTCCCTCGCCAATCGCCTTCTGGGTGAGAACCGTAATTTGGTCTCTGAAGTGGCCGGCACCACTGTCGATGCGGTCGATTCGGAAATAATTTACGAGGGTCGCAAATACACGCTGATCGACACCGCTGGGCTTCGTCGTTCAAGCAAGCGCGAAGAGGACATCGAGATTATCTCGGCGTTTAAAACGCAAGATGCCATTCGTCGTGCGGACATCATTTTGCTCACGATTGATGGCAACGAGGGGCCCAGTTCCCAGGATGCGAAAATTTTAGAGCGTATCATTGAGGCGCACAAGGGTGTCATCCTCGTTGCAAACAAGTTGGATTTAGCTGGTGAAAATCAGGGTAAATTCAAACAGTGGTTTAGAGATCGCGTCGCGCAAGAGTTCCATTTCTTCCCCGATATCTCGATGGTGTTTACGAGTGCTCGCACTGGCCGTGGACTCAAAGACATGTTTGATATGGTTGTCGAAATGGAGAGCAAAATTTCTCGGCGTATCTCGACTCGTGACCTGAACAACTTCTTTGTCCAGGTGATCCGTCAGGCGCCTTCGCCTGTTTGGGGCACCTTGAACGTGAAGTTCTACTACCTCACGCAGACCAATCAGCAGCCGCCGGCGTTTATCGCGTTTGCCAACCATCCTGATGGGGTAACGGTGTCCTACCGCCGCTTCTTAGCGAAGCGGATTCAGGCGCAGTGGGATCTCTTAGGCGTTCCAATTCGTATTTTTGTCATGAAGGGCAAACACGGAAAAAGCGGCCGTCGTGAAAAAGAAGTCAACGAATCTCTTGAAGAAGCCGGAGTACCCACAATCTTTGCCGGTGGTGAATTCAACATTGGTGAGGACAACAGCGACGGCACTTTTGCTGGTGGTCGCATGCAGCCGGAGTTTGAAGGTAAACTTGATCACAACTACGATGATCACTTTGATGCAAGCCAAGAGATGGATCATTCGGCAGGTGAAGGCGAAGAGTGATGGCGAAGGGGCCCACAGTGGGATCGACTAAAACAACGAAAGAAAGGCAGAGCCTCTGGGGAACGCGATTTGGTTTTTACCTCGCGTCCGTGGGTTCTGCTTTCGGACTCGGGAATCTTTGGAGGTTCCCGTATGTTACGGTTGAGAACGGGGGAGGTGCCTTTGTTTTGCTCTACGTCGTATTTGCGATTGTGGTGGGGCTCCCGCTTCTGATCGGTGAGCTCATGCTCGGAAAGCTCACTCGCCGAAGTGTCATTCAGGCCACCGAACGTCTCAGTCCTAAATTTGTTTGGTTTGGTCGCTTGTCAGCGTTTTGTTGTTTGCTTGGTCTTTCTTATTACGCGGTGATCAGTGGATGGGTCTTGCATTTTGTGATGCAATTTTCCGTCCGGCACTTGCTCACGGGCTATTTCGAAGTCGATCAGACGATGAAAATCTTGAGGGATAACGGGCTCCTGCAGATTGCCCTCACGAGTGTCCACTTGTTGATCACGCTGATGATTGTTTTAAAAGGCGTGCAGCAGGGAATCGAAAAATGGGTGAGCAACACTATGCCGATTTTCGTATTGCTTCTCTTGATTTTGGTCGCGAAAGCACTTTCGCTTGCCACCGCGTCGGATGCGATGCGGTTTTTACTTTACCCAGATTTCACGCAGCTCAAATTGTCTTCGGCACTTCATGCGTTGGGACACGTTCTTTTTTCGCTCTCGCTTGGTTTCGGTACGATGGTGACTTTCGGAAGCTACTTAAATGAAGAGACCCGGATTCCCGAAGCCGGATTTCGTGTGACCGTGATCGACACTTTGGTTTCGATTTTTGCGGGACTTCTGATTTTTCCGCTTTTGATCGGTGCTACGTTTTCGACAACGGGCCCGGAGCTTTTATTTCAAACTCTCCCGCGGCTCCTGCTCGACATTGATTCTGGGTTCTTTTTTGGGATGGCGTTTTTCGTTTGTCTCTACATGGCAGCCCTCGGAGCAAGCATCGGCTTACTTGAGTCGTTGGTCGCAAACGTGATCGACGTATTCAAGATCTCACGCACACTCGCCACTTGGGTGAGTGGCGGGGCCGCTTTGTTGTTTGCGATTTTGCCGGCGCTTTCTACATCAGTATTGCGTCGGGTGACTTACGACGGTCATGGTCTCCTGGAGATTCTCGACGGGATTCTCGTGAATGGGCTTTTACCACTTGTCGCATTAGGCTTGGCGTTTGGTCTTGCGCGCTATTTAAAAGATGAGCGCACAGCCGATGAGTTTGTGAATGACGACTCGATTGCCACTCACAAGCTCTATTCACACTGGATTTTCGGTGTGCGTTGGGTTGTGCCAACCGTGATCATTGGTGCATTCATCTTGGGGCTCGTAGGGCTTCTTATCAGAAATTGATTCCGAGGATTCCCATCACGGTGAAGCTGCTTCCCGCGCCTTTGACACCGGTGTCATTATTGTTTGCGTCGAAATAATTTTTGTTCGCGTCCGAAAAATTGATAACCTGATAGACCGCCTGCGCTCCGAAGTACATTTTATTTCGCATCATCGGTAGCTCGATGCCCGCGCCGATATCCGCTCCAAAAGCAGAGTCTTTGCCGAAATTGTTGTTTCCGCTAACCGTTGTCGTGCGGTAAATCTGCGAGATGCCTCCCACAACATAGGGATTGAGACTTGCGAGTCCGCGGGTCACGTTTTGGGTGTTGAAGTAATATTTCAACAACAGCTGCAAGTCGTCGATGTTGATGTTTCCGTCAATGGCAATTGAGTGCGAGCGAGCCGGCACGTGAAGTGTTGTTTCATTGGTGACGTAACCGATTTGCAGGGCAAAGCGGAGATCAAAGAAATAGCAGAGATAGAGTCCAAAGCTTGGACCGCTGCTGTAAAGCGAGCCGAGGGTGCCGGTCCAGCCGCGGTAGCCACCCAAGAATCCAACCGTCAGAAGCCGGCCGTTTCTAAAAAAGTTTAAATCCTCTTCTTCATCAGCCGTTTCTTCAAATTCGGAATAATCTGCAAACGGGTCGTAGGCGTCATCTCCCTCGGCTT
>JAYVND010000855.1:0-2586 GCA_043758635.1 Bdellovibrionales bacterium | reverse complement strand
AGCTGACATAGGAAGTTGCAGAACGAGCTGCAATCGGAGCCGTGCGCAGCCAGCGAGAGAGTCCGCCGTGTACCAAAAATCTCTGGAGAATTTGATATCAAGACCCGACCGGCCGATAAGTCCTGTATGAACTCTTTGATAGAGCTAATGCCAGTCTTTTTGCTCCTTGCCGGTGGAATCCCATTCTTTGCAGAATCTCGGGCTTCGCTCCGCAATATTCTGCTCGGCATGGCGCTCTTCTTGGGTGTTTCGGTTCTGATCAATTTAGCCTCACCGCGCATCCTTCTTTCCAACCCGGCAATTCTGGTGAGCTTCACTTTTCTTTCATTTGCGATCATCACTTGGCGCGATCGAGCTCGCCTATTGAGCGAACGAACATCGGGTCTCTTGTTTTTGCATTCGATCACTTTTCTCTACGGCGTCTCGCTTCACGCAGGAGTCGCGTCAAGCTTCTTCGGCTTGAGCTTGCTCGGTTGTGCCGCCGTGGGACTCGCTGCCTTCACTCGAATCTCCCAGCGACTCCCCTTCAGAATCGCTATCACTCTGTGGTCAACAATTGTTTTAGCTGGAATCAGCATCTGGCAAATCAAGAACGCGCTCGCTCCCGATGGACTGGCAAGTCTTGCCTGGCTGCCCCACGCCGAACTCGAGCCGCTCACCAGCTCGCAACCTCAATTATTCTCGCAGCTTCTCACCCACTCGGCGATAATTTTAAGCCTCTGCCGAGATGGCTGTAAACTTGTTTTATTTGGCGGAAGCTTTGCGTTTCTTTTGATTTCGGTCCTCACCGCGACGAGAAGAGTTTGGACAGGTCTCCTCGAATGGGCCGCACTTCAAACGAGTGCGCGACATGCAGCCAACATCACCTCAATTGGAGTTGCTCCCTCCAACGATCGCCGGTTTCCGCTTCCGGGAATTTTTGCCGTGCTGACTCTGCACGCTCTTCCGCTTTTAATTCTGCGAATCTTTTTTCCGCAAACTTCAGAAGCGTGGGTTTTGAATCTGTCTTTGGCAGCAAGCCCACTTCTCATTCTTGGATTGCTGCGACGCACGGGCTGGTCGGGATTGCGCGAAGTTCCGCTCCAAGATGAGACGATGCTCGGCCGAATGAAGCGTTCAAGCCTCCACCGTGACCACCCAAGATCGCGCGCATCTTAAAATCACGACACAACTGAGAACAGCCGAACAATCGATTCAGGCCGGGCGCGAGCAACCGATAAGGAACAAACTCAAGAAGACGGACGCAGAGTGGATGATTCTCAAGAATTGATGCAAATGGTTTTCAAACTTTCCCCCAATTTGCTTGCACTCACCAATGAAAATGGCGTTGTCATGCAAGCGAGCGAGTCGTGGAGGACTCTCTTGGGTGTGAATTCGAACTCACTTGCGGGCAGACCCTGGAGTGGAATCGCTCTTTTGCTCAACACGCACTTTCCGGTACCTTTAGAATTTTCGCATCTCATCGAAACCCATTCGGTCATGGCGTTTAAAACGTCTGACAAAAATCATCGTTGGTTTGCGTGGACGAAAACGACCCTGCCAAATGCAGCCGGGCAACTCTGGACAGGCCAAGAGCTTCATCGAGCAGTTTCAAAGACGAACGAGACCAAACCAGGAATTGAAAATGCGCCGTTTTCCTTTCAACATCGGCCACCACAATTGTCAGATCAATTGTCAGATCAATTGTCAGATCAATGTCGGGGTCCGATTCGCGAAGTGATCGAGCACATGCCGGGCATGTTGTTCGAGCTTGTTGCAACTAGCGATGGATCATTTAAATTTGTTTACTCTTCGAACAACTCTAAAAGGCTCTTTGGACTCGCGCCAGAAGAAATCATCGGTTGTGAACCGAGCACGATATTTTTAACGTGCGACTACCCGAGCCTCTTAGTCGAACTCTCTGATTCGCGACAAGCAGGTAAGTCCATCTCTTGGGAAGGCCGTTTGAAATCGGCTGATCTCTCTGGGAATTGGATTCAATTTTATGCGACGCCGATGATCAAGAGTGACGGCAAGACAATTTGGTATGGATTAATGCTCGACATTCATCAACAGCGAATTGCGGAAATTTCGTTGGAACTCGAACGCGCAAAAGCATTTGGTGCGGCGAAGATGGCGCCCTTCGGTGAAATGACCGCCGGCGTGGCTCACGAGATCAACAACCCGCTTGCCGTGATTCTCGGAAAGGCTGAACAACTCGGCGAAGCCGCCGCCTCTGGCGAGTTAAACGCGCCATCCATCGTTGATGGCGCCGAAAAAATCATTCGAATGAGTCAACGAATTTCAAAAATAATACGCGGCCTACGCTCATTTGCTCGCGATGCAGAGAACGACCCGTTCGAAATGAAATCACTTCATCAAGTGATTGAGGATTCAATCGAACTTTGCCAAGCGCGTTTTAGAAGTAACAATGTGAAACTCACCGTTCAGCAACTTCAACCAGACATCGCAATTGAATGCAGGGCCGTGCAAATTTCTCAAGTCCTTGTGAATCTTTTAAACAATGCTTTTGACGCGATTCAAGAATTTGATCAGAAGTGGGTGCGCCTGGAGGTTGAGCAAAAAAACGAACGGGTCCGAATCTCG
>JAYVND010000854.1:0-2588 GCA_043758635.1 Bdellovibrionales bacterium | reverse complement strand
TTAGTCTGTAGGTGGGTGAGATTCGGCGACCTCACTCAGCACTCCTGTGCCAAGCTTGATTGCATCAGTGGTGCTAAGCACCACTCGTCAGAATCTTCCACGTGAGTCAGAGTCAATTAACCCTGGAAGGATTTGTTCAAGAGCTGTAAGGCCGTGTTCGAGCTTTGGTTTGCCTGAGCTAAGACAGAAGTTCCCGCTTGCAACATAATGTTGTTGCGAGTCATCTCTGCCGTTTCTTCAGCTATATCGACGTCGCGGATTCGTGAGTTGGCTGCTGCCATGTTCTCTACCGAAATCGCAATGTTTCCAATCGTGGATTGAAGTCGGTTCTGAATCGCACCGAAGTCTGCGCGCATCGCCGAGACACTCGTGATCGCTGCATCGATGGCAGCTAACGAGTTCTGAGCTGAAGCTTTATCCGCCACGCTTGTGAGATTCACACCGAGTGCAGCTGCATTTGCATCTGCTTTAGATGCATCAAATGAGAGGCGATCGATATTCGGATCGTTACGAGTTCCAACTTGGAAGTCGAGGATCGAACCGGTTCCGCTCAAGAGTTGAGTTCCGTTGAACTCCGTGCCCTCTGCGATCCGATCGACTTCTGACACCAATTGGTCATATTCGACATTAAGAAATTGACGCTCAACTGGCCCGATCGTGTCAGATGCCGATTGAACTGCCAGTTCACGCAAGCGGATCATGATCGAGCTGACTTCGTTGAGCCCACCCTCCGCGACCTGCACGAGTGAAACACCATCTTGCGCGTTTCTCGACGCTTGTCTCAACCCGCGAATCTGCGCTCGCAAGTTTTCAGAAATTGCCAACCCTGCGGCGTCATCGCCGGCACGGTTGATTCGGTATCCCGAACTCAACTTCTCTAAGCTCTTATCGAGGCCAAACTTTGTGCTCATCAAATTGCGTTGAGCATTCAGTGAAGCTACGTTGGTATTGATGCGTAGACCCATACCATCTCCTCCTTGAGTACGAAGCCTTCGAGCTCTCGCTCGATCACTCCGGGGTTCGTCATGAACCCTTTAGGTTTGTCTTACTTGTGACTTCGACTCTCCGTCTTAGAGAGTCATTGTCGACATCATACCTATCGGTGTCTCAAGCTGAGGCTTTAGCATTATGAGACGTTTTTTATTGAGACACTCATTTTCTGGACCGTCGTCTAGCGGACGCTTCTAGAGTTTGAATCAAGTTACAGCTTGTAGGGTGTTCTGGTTTGCTTCGTTGCTTGCAGGGAGTTGTTTCTCGCTCATCTTGCTCGCACGGGCCTCGTTCGTTACTGACTGCTGGAGAGAGAATATCTGCTCAAGGCAAACAATGTCATAACCGTGAGGACGAAGCTTCCGGCGTAAATTGAAGAGATGCACATCCAGCGTTTTGCGATTGACGGTGACCTTGCTCCAAATCGCATTGTAAAGCTCATCGCGCGAGACACTGCGGTTCGGGCGACTCAAGAAGATCGTGAGCAACTGATGCTCGCGGAAGGTGAGATCTCCGACTTGAATTCCGTCAAGATCATTGCGCAAGATAAGGATCTCGCGATTTGAAATCTGCGAGAGCGCGCGTTCAACTTTTGCGATCAATTCGTTTGGGCGAATAGGCTTAAGCAGGTAGTCGCGAGCGCCGGTTTTTAAATAGAAGCGCATGAGTTCGAGGTCATCGATTTTCGATACGATCAACGTATCAGGAATCTGAAGTCCAGGGGCGACTTGCCGATTGGCTTTAAAAATCTGCGCGAGAAGTTGAGTCGACTCTGGATCTGCGATCAAAAGCCGCGGCTCCCCTTCGCGTGCCTGCGCGAGTGCCGTGCGCAGTTCGTCGAGCTTCATAAAGGCGCGCACTTGATATTGAAGACCGAGCGTTTGTTGATAAAGCGAAACGCACGCAGGATCATTGTCGAGAATCCAGATGAGATCAAGATTCAGAGTGTTGGGACCTGTGGTCGATTCTTGAAACTTAGTCAGAGGTGCTGCTTGGATCGCGCTCATAGACTCGCCGCACCTTGTGCATGAATGTCGTAGATCAAAGCAAGAACGTCTTCGGGTGCAATATTGAGCAAATTCGTAAGTACAAAGATTTCATCTAGAGGAATTGCCTCTGTTCCTGCTTCGTAGGCCTGGAGCAGACCCGCTCCGGGTAGTCCAAGTTCTTGCGCTACGAAATCAACACTGAGACCGGATTGAAGGCGGTGGTCTTTGAAAAAGCTCGCGATTTGTACGCGTCGGCTGTTTTGGACCGGGCGTTTGAGATTTAAGTTCATAGGAGCTCCAAAGGCCAAATGGCTGAGACAGATGGCTGAGACGAAAGGCTAGCGCTTAGGATCGGATCCAATCTAGGCCAAAATTAGAAAGGTGGAAAGCTAAGTAAAGAAAACTTAAGTCGAAGTCGCGAGATTCGTCATTAGAGGCACATTTTTAGGCAAAAAATTTCCACCTCGTGTGGGCTCATCGTGTGTCGGGCGGCGAAAAAGTGTTAGTTAAGATTTTCGCTCGTAGGTCACGAAATCGAACGGCACCGATCCCTGATGCGGTCTGCGGGCCGTTTCCTGAAATTCGCCTGGTGGTAATTCAGGAAAGCGG
>JAYVND010000853.1:0-8151 GCA_043758635.1 Bdellovibrionales bacterium | reverse complement strand
GAGAAACCGATGAGGATCGAATCGAATTCATCAGACAGTTGAATTGTTTTGATCCTCAACCAGAAAGTATCACGATCAATACGCTTGTGCCATTTGCGGGAACCCCACTCGAAAAACAGGCGCCGATTTCTCCTCTAGAAGTGGTTCGAGTGATTGCAACGATTCGAATCTTGGCGCCACGCTCGATGATCCGCCTCAGTGCGGGAAGGCTTTCGATGACAGACGAATCTCAATTCCTTTGTTTTTTGGCAGGTGCAAATTCTATTTTTCTTGGAGATAAACTCCTCACTTCACCCAACCCTGAATCAGGCCAAGATCTAGATCTGCTCTCACGCCTTGGTTACCGGCTCCAACCTGGTGCATCTGCGGATGCATAACTTTCGAAACGAGCTCGACAGCATCGAATGCTCTGGGCGCTATCGTTCGCCCGAAATCATTAAAGGAATTAATTTCTCATCGAATGACTATCTGGGATTCAGCGAAGATCTGACCATCAGGAACGGTTTGATTCAATTTTTGAGTCGAACCAAGCGCATCGGTTCAACAGGCTCGCGCTTGCTCTCGGGACAGAGTGAAGAACTAGAGGAAGTTGAAACATTTTTAGCAAATACATTTGGCACCGAGAGCTGCCTAATTTTTGGATCAGGCTACCTCGCAAGTCTTGGTATTTGCGCGGCGCTGGACACTTCCGAAACTGAATTCATCTCAGACGAACTGATCCATGCGTCATGGATTGACGGAATGCGCCTCACTCGGGGAAAAAAAACAATCGTATCCCATTCTGACCTAGGACAATTCGAAGCCGCCCTTGCGCGATCGTCATTCAAACGAAAAGTGGTCGTAACCGAGTCAATCTTCAGCATGGACGGAGACAAAGCGCCTATTGGTGAATTGCAGAATCTGGCTGCGAAATACGATGCGCTTCTGGTCGTTGATGAAGCTCACGCAACCGGTGTGCTCGGCACCCATGGTCTCGGCGCGGTGAGTGAAATGAATCCTGAGAGATCAAATTCAACAGTCATTGCATTGCACACCGCTGGAAAATCACTCGGTGCCTACGGTGCATTTGTCTGCTGCTCTGAAGAGTTCAAAGAGCTGATGATAAATAAATCTCGCTCGCAAATTTTTTCGACGGCACTCTCGCCAGTTGCAGTGGAGCATATTCGCTTAGCGGTTCAGCGGATGCGTGATGACTCCGAGCCCACCGCACGGCTTCGTCGAAATATCGATCATTTCCAAAAGCTTTTTAAAAAAATCGGCCTTCCGACATCTGATTCGCAAATCGTGCCGGTACGGATCAGTGGAAACAAAAACGTTCTTACCGCTGCTCATTATCTTCAAAAGCAAGGTTTCGGCGTCAAAGCAATTCGCTCCCCAACTGTCAGTCCCGGTAAAGAACGACTGCGCATGAGTATCACGGCAAATCATTCAGCAGAAGAACTTACGGCTCTGGCCTCCGCACTTGTCGACACGCGAGGCGTCGCACTTGTCGACACGCGAGGCGTCGCGCATAACGACAGGTTCGACAGCGCAGCTCCTCGCTCCGTCGACGACAATCTGAATGAGCAGTCGAGAGAGACGAACGAGAGCATTTATTTGGAGAGATGTTTGAAAAACAATCGAGAGGCTAAGAAGTGAATATATTTATCGCGGGATCAGATACAGACGTAGGTAAGACTGTAGTTTCGGCAGCTTTATGCTTGAAACTGAATTGGAAATATTGGAAGCCTGTTCAAAGTGGCACGCTCGTTGAGACCGATACTGAACGGTGTTCTCGATTTCTGCGGCCGGACCAGATTATTCCGGAAACTTACCGCCTCACCCAGCCTCTCTCTCCACACGAGAGCGCAAAGCTAGACGATTGCGAAATTTCGCTCGAACGACTCCAGCGGCACGCCTCTCTACTCGACTCCACAGTGATTGAAGGCGCCGGTGGGTTGCTCGTCCCGTTCAGTGATTCATACCTACAAATAGAGCTTATCGAAAGACTCGCTCTCCCTGTTCTGCTTGTTGCGCGCTCAACAATAGGCACGATCAACCATACCCTTCTGTCAATTCAAGCTCTGCGAATGCTCAAAATCAATTTATTAGGAGTGATTCTGATCGGGCCACCTCACCCCCACAACGCTCGTGCAATCGAAAACTTCGGAAAAACACAGATTCTCGGCGAGATTCCAATATTTATACTTCTCGATTTAAAAGCCTTTCAGATGGCCGGCGATCTCATTCATTTTCCAGCTGAAGATGCTCTTTCATCTTCCGGCGTTTCACCTTGCGAGCCGCTTCCTCAAGTCTGGAGCCGGCAATGAATCAATCTTCGACCGTTCTCGAAACTCTCCGGCAAATTGTTGACTCTAATATTCTTCATGCAAAATGGCTCAACAGCCTCTCATACCTCGAGTACCGTGGGTTTCGAAAAATCGCGAAGTCGCATTCGACAAGTGAGGTTTCTTTTAATTTGCTTAGGCACTGCGCAGAGGAAGTCCGACATGCTGTTTACTTTAAGCAACAAGCGATTCGTATCGGTGGCGAGCGTTTCAAATTCTATTCGGAGGAGTCGATGCTCGCTGAACAAGATTTCAAAAATTATTTTTTTGAGATCGACAATTTTGCAAGAACGCAGATTCCAAAAATAGTAAGTCTCAATGCTCAGAAAGCGGCGTATTTGCTCGTGACCTGGCTCGTCGAGGTTCGTGCAGTCGCAGTTTATACAGAATACGAAAAGACGCTCCGATTGTGCGAATCAAAGTTTTCACTCCAGGCGATTCTGCGCGAAGAAGATCTTCATCTGCACGATTTGGGGACGAATGCCAAAAAAATCATGAGAGAAAATCAAATCGACGCCCAAGCATTTACAGAGTTCGAAGCTCGCCAATTCGAAATTCTCTGGCTTGCAATCAGAAATTCAATTCTTCTTACCGAAGATTCGAGCACTTCAGGTGAGCGACTTGAGCCTCAACTCAACATCGCACGATGAATATCTGGAGGCCTTATACGCAGATGAAAACTGCCCCGCAGGCTCTGAATGCTGCGAGCGCGAGCGGATCTTATCTTTATCTCAAGGATGGCCGAAAGCTCTTGGACGGGATCTCAAGCTGGTGGTTGATCACTCACGGACACTGTCATCCTTCGATTAGCGAAACTATTGCAAAACAATCCCGTCGTCTTGATCAAGTCGTCTTCGCAAATTTCATGCACGATGCTGCAGCGGAGCTTGTTGAAGAATTAAAATTAGTCCTCCCATCAGCACTCAACACCGTGTTTTTCTCTGACAATGGTTCGACAGCGGTCGAAGTTGCGATGAAAATGGCCTATCAGTATTGCCAGCAGACAGGGCAAACTTCCAAAAAGATCTTCTGCGCATTTCGCGAATCTTATCATGGCGACACGATTGGCGCGATGAGCGTGACGGGTGAGGGGACATTCACCAATCCATATTCGCAATTACGAATCAAAGTCATTCGATGTGACCAGGGAACTCAATCAACCGATCCCATCGAAATGTGGGTCAATGGGCTCGAGCAAACACTTCAGTTGCGAGGTCGAGAGATTGCGGCGGTGATTCTTGAGCCGCTGATCCAAGGCGCTGGTGGAATGATTGTCTGGCCAATAGAAGCCGTTCGAAAAATCATCGCGCTCTGCAAAGCATATAAAGTTCTTTTGGTTTTTGATGAAGTGATGACCGGTTTCGGCCGGACCGGTCGGCTCTTCGCTTTCGAAAATTTCCTTCCCGCTCGACCCGACTTTGTTTGCCTCTCAAAGGGCCTTACAGGAGGGTCGCTTCCACTTGCCCTGACTTTGACCTCTCAAGAAATTTATGATGCATTTCTTTCAGACGAGGTCGAGAAAACTTTTTTTCACGGTCACAGCTTCACTGCGAACGCCATTTCTTGCGCAGCCGCTGCCGAGAGCTTGCGCATCTTCAAACGCGAGGAAACTCTTGAGAAAATTACGCGGATCGAAGGCACACATCGAGCCGGTCTGTACAAGATGGGTCAAAAATTCGAACTCAATGATACTCGCATCTGTGGCTCAATCGGCGCGATCGAACTTAAGAAACCAAAATCAGGGGAGGACGGTTATGGGAACCTGCGTGGTCGAGAGATATTTAAATACTGTATAGATCGAGAATTGTTTATCCGGCCGCTTGGCGAAATTCTCTATCTCATGCCGCCTTATTGCACAGAGCCGCAAGAGATTGAACAAGCTTGGGAGATCATCGGAAAGTGCCTCGAAGCTTTTCAGTAACTAGTGAAATCTTTTCCGAATATTTTATGGCAAACAAACCAATCTAGGCGCGCAGAAGTGGCTAAACAGAAAGAATGATCACTGCGAAAGAGGAGGAGCTGTCGAAGGGCCACCCAGCCCCGAGTGTAGATCGGCGGAGAGCGGGCGGAGGGCTTGGCGAGTTACACTTGCCGCCGCCATCAGCCACGGGGGCACTCCCTCGCCGGTTTCGTTTTTCGGAACTGATTGGCATGTGTTGAGGACATCTTTGATATCTTTCTCAAACTTTTCCAGACCGGCTTTTAAGACGACTGCATCCGAGCCAGATTCTTTTAAAGCTTCAAGCTGAGCTCTAAAAGCACGAATCGACGTCGCGAGCTTTTCGGCTACAAATTTTTGCATCGTAATCCCGCCTGCCGATTCTGATACGGTTGAGCATGCGCCGGTTTTCATATCAACTTGTAGTTCGCGGTCGCCCATCGCTAAGTGCCACTTTTGATCGTCAGCAGCGAGAGGGCCACGGGCAAATGCTCCCCCACCCAGATACTGATAGGCATGATCGTTGTCTTGAGACAAATAATGCCGCGTGAGTAAATTAATTTTGTCGTAGCAAGCACTCAATCGTGAATCAAATTTGTACTCCGTTTGTGGAGCCCCTGCTGCCGAACCAGTGGTCGCTCTCACGCCCGCGCGAGGAGCCGTGGAGGCAGCTGTTAGCAAAGGACCGAAAAAGATTAAAGACAAAATGGTGAAGAAAGCAAACGTCCGCTTCCGTTTTTTTGAGCGACTGCGCATTCTTCATTTTCCTCACGGATTGAGGAGATCGCAAGAATTTACTGCGTTGAGCTGGGTCCAGTCGAGTCCAGACCAACAACCGGCGCCTTAGAACCGGCGCTACAGTGCCAACTTGATGGTAATCTTAGGTATGACGAATCAATCCTTCTGGGCGCGTTACCAAGCTCGGTGTCTCAAAAGTTTTTCACAGTCGATACTCTTCATTCTAGTGGGAGCAACCGCGCTTGCGAACAATCATCGGCCTTCGGCGCAGTTGACGTCCCTGCAAAAAGCTGGCTCGAGCTCTATTGCCTCTGCGAATCCAAGTGCAGAACTCACTCACGCCTTAGGGATCTCACTTTATGATCTTTCGAAATCCGTGAGCACGCAAAATGAAACTCGCAAAAAACTTGCGGCATCCATCACTCCAAATGATGAGACAGAGGCGTTCACTCGACTTCAGAATCAACTTCGCGAACGCGACGACATCTGTGCCGTACCCGGCGCCAAACGCCTTGACTGCAACAAAGACATGTCGAAGGAACGCGAATCGATTCACCTTCTTTTGAGCGCGAGACAACGTTACATCGAAAAAAATAGTTCAGCCATCGACAGCGCGGGCATTTCTTATCTCTGGATTGTTTACGTGGCAGAAACGAAAGCGGACCGACTTGTCTTTGAACCGTGGATCAAGCGGTGGACGGCTCGCTGTCAGAATGAAAAAATGAGACTCGACCCCGATTGTCGAAATGAAAAAATCCATTACGGAAAATCAATAGATGACTTCATGGCTCTGACGATGGCCTTCGCGATTGCGACAAAGAAAGGCCAAAAGACGATTCCTGGTATTGAAAAAGCGTATGAGGTTTACCGTGATTAATTTGGCAGTCTCACTTTTACTCACCACAAATGCATTTGCGCAGATGAGTCCACAAATCAATCCATCAAACCCGTCTTTCAATAGGCAACCAACAGGATCTTGCCCCGTTCAAACCTGCAAAGAGACGAAAGAGGTTGATGTTTGCTTTATGGGATTTGAGCCGAACTACAGCGAAGGCCTCAAACAGCTGGCGTACCAAAAAACTTGCGGCTGGGATGCAATCTCATTCCAGACGCGCACTCCCGAAGAGCTTCGTTCCGCGATTGCTGAACTTGGCCAAAAATGCGTCAAGATAAAGAAGTTCACGCTCGCATCGCACGGAATGCCAGGCGCAGTTTACTTATTCGCACAGCCGGCTCAGCCGATCACCATCAAAAATCTAAAGTCCACTCTCGGGATGATCAGCTGCTGGACTCAGAAAGACTCGGAGGTTATAGCCTCGGGTTGCAACACGGCATCCGGCTGCGCAGGCGATAACTTTCTTTACCAGACCGCAAAGCAACTTTTGCCACAAGGTGGAAAAGTTCGCGGCTCCACAGCATTGTCTGGAACATTTCTTCCTGGACTCCTTCCGGTGATGAGCTCCGATTTAAATAAGGCTCAGGTCACCTATGATCCGCTTAAGAATCCTTCCATGACCTGGCAAAACCGTGGCGAGCTTCTAGGTATTGAAACTCATCGCGACGCTTCAAATGCGCAGTGTTTAGCCCAAATCAGAGACACTGCTCGTGCTTTAGGACCGTCTGCGGCAGAGAGCTCAATCTGTAGTAGCCAAACAGATTTTAATCGAACGCGCCGAGAGATTGACGACGTCATTGATCAACTCGGAGGACTTCCTCAGAATCGCTTTGATTCGCCAGGGTTTGTCCCGCTCGCCTCTCGATACCAGGACCTTCAAGGCGGAGTTTACGCGGGCTCGATTTGCGATCGAAGCAGCGTGCTCGGCATTCAACTTCCGCAACCCACCCAACGGCCGAGTACTCGCTGACAGAGATTTTTCGTGGGAGTTGGCTCTTCATTGAAAAGCAAAAAGCCACCGTTTCCGATGGCTTTTTCTCTTCACTTTGTTATCTGCTAAACACGTCTATCAGTTCACAAAATCCAGTTCACAAAATCCAGTTCAGCTAACACATCGTCAAGAATTGCGGTAGATCTCCCCTATAAACCGAACCTGTATAGAACCTATATAGGCTTGATTTAAAAAGAAAGTGGTACCCGAGACAGGACTTGAACCTGCAAGCTCGCGCACTAGATCCTAAGTCTAGCGTGTCTACCAATTCCACCACTCGGGCACAAAAAAAACTCGTTCACTTTAGGCGGGTGAACGACTCATTCGACAAAGAGAATCACTCTTCTCCGAATCGGTGAGAAATCAACTCTTCTCCAAAACTCTTCTCCAAAACTCTTATCCAGATCTGAGAAGCGTCACTCGACTCCGCTCAGGAAGAAAAATTACTTTTTCTCCGCGAGGAGTTTTCTATAATCAGTAACGCGGATCAAGTTCGCAAGCTCTTTTTCGCTGTCCATCTCGATTCGGATCAACCAGCCCTCATTCATCGGATCGTCATTGAGTGAGCTTGGGTCTTCGAGAAGAGCCGAGTTCACTTCAATCACGGTTCCGGATACGGGGGCGTAGAGATCGCTCACAGCTTTGACAGATTCGACAACACCAAAGCCTTCGCCTTGGTTTACTTTGGCGCCTTCTTCTGGAAGCTCAACATATGCCACTTCACCCAGCTGCTCTTGAGCGAACTCAGTGATGCCTATGGTGACGATGTTCTCGTCAACTTGAGCCCACTCGTGGTCTTTCGAATAGTAAAAATCTTCTGGAAGCTGGTACGACATAAGATTCCCCTTCTGTTGGGCCTAAACTCTAATTAAAATTAAATCAATCCATCGCCGAACAATCGACGAAATCTCGTTTCAGCTTGAAATCAGGCTTTCGCTGGATTCAAACCCGAAGTCACAAACGGAGTTCTGACCACTTTCGCCTTGGCACCACGACCGCGAATGTCGACCAGAAACTCTGTACCAACGTCAGCGAAAGCCGCGTCAACATAGGCAATGCCGATCGAGGCATTCAATGTAGGTGAAAGCGTGCCACTAGTTACGCGACCGATTTCTTTCTTGTCAAACGAAAGCAGTGGATACCCCTCACGCGGAATCCCGCGCTCGCTCAACATGAACCCGATCAGCTTGCGTTTGAGCCCACCCTCTTTGCCCGCCAAAATCTGCGCTTTCCCAAGGAAGTCCTTGGCTTGGGGCTTCAC
>JAYVND010000852.1:0-2595 GCA_043758635.1 Bdellovibrionales bacterium | reverse complement strand
ACAATCGCCTTTTAGATGAACTGAAATCGATGAAATCTGGCGTGATTATTTTTGCCGATAGCCAAGAGAATTGTGTATCGATCGGGCGCTTGCTTGATCATCATCAGTTCTCATCCGATTTTGTACATGGCGACATGAATCCAGGACATCGCAATCGGATCCTGCGGGAGTTCCGTGAAGAGCAAACGCAAATCTTGGTGACGACAGATCTCCTCGCGCGTGGAATCGATGTGCCCCACGTGAAGCACGTGATCAGTTACGATCTGCCTTACAAGTCTGAAGATTTTTTGCACCGAATTGGTCGTACGGCGCGCGCTGGAGCGAGTGGTACGGCGATCACATTCGTTACCCCTGGGGATGGACGGACTTTCAGGAAGCTCAAAGGCTATTTGGAAGATGCCGAGACGGAAGAACTCGTAAAAGGATTTCGCTTTGACGAAGATGAATCTGCGAAAGACGCGGCAATTCGCGTTGCTAAAAAAGCCGAATCCGCAAGTATGAGCACGACGCCAAGACCAAGGTCAAAGTCGACGTCAAAACCACGCAAGCGATAGCCGACAAGAGCGGTCGTTCATCTCGTGTTGGAGCTAGTGTGGGGAGTTGATGAAGCCCGCTCCAAGCGTATGGATGAGGTTAAAAATTTGTTCAGCGCGCTCTCTCGCTATTTTTGGCTGCGCAGACGTTGCGATCCGGTGGGTAAAGCCTATGCGCAGTGTGAGAATTAATTCTGCGAGCTGAGATGCTACTTCGCCCGACAAACCGAGTACGTTGATGAGCGTAGCCGTTGCCCCATCAAGCCAGTGTTTTTCATACTTCTGAATGACCTTCCCCACAGCATTTGAAGTTCCTCGAAATCTAAAAAAAAGTTTGATGATGACGGGATTCTCATCCACCGAGTTGAATAAGAACTGGACTCCCTCTTGGAGCCGTATCTGCAACTCCTCTTTCGTTTTTGGAAGCTCGGTTAAAGTCGCTCGCGAGATGTGACTCGAGAAAACCTCCGCTCCAAATTCTATTAGTTCTGACTTCTCTTTACCTATGTATTCATAGATCCAAGCCCGTGAAACTTTTGATCTTAAGGACACGCGTGAGTGCGTGACCGCGAGCAATCCTTCATGCTCGATAATTTCGAGAATCGAGATGGAGACGGCTAGTTGCTTCTGTTCTTTGGAGGACTTCGTGGCGCCGACAGAAGACAGACTTTTCTGTCGGTGATCTGAGTGTGATTTCATAGAGACAAGATTTATCGTGGTTCTAAGAGGAAGTCATCATGCTCAAAATCACGCTCTTGGTATTTCTGTTCTGTTTTTTTCTAGAGAGAGTTTTCGCCGGCTGGAAGTTACCCAAAGTGCGCTCGTGGTACCAAAGAGTTGTGCTGATTAATCTCGTCCAGTTTGGTATCGTGCTGCTTGCAGGGATCACGTGGGAGCGCTGGTTCGGTAGGACCTCGCTCTTTTATTTGTCGAGCCACTTGAGTGACGGGATGGCTGGCTTTAGCGCATATTTTACCGCGACATTCATTTTTTATTGGTGGCATCGAGCGCGTCACGAGAACGATTTTCTGTGGCGCATATTTCATCAGATTCATCACAGTCCCCAACGCCTTGAAGTGATCACTTCGTTTTACAAACATCCGCTGGAGATGATTTTTAATTCACTGCTCTGCTCGTTTCTTGTGTACTCGATTCTTGGATTGAGTTTAAAAGCTGGCGCTGTATACACCCTGTGCACGGCTTTTGGAGAATTTTTCTACCATACCAATATCAGAACAGCCCGGTGGGTCGGTTGGATTTTTCAAAGGCCCGAGATGCATCGAATTCATCATCAGCACGGTCGCCATAAAAATAACTATGGCGACTTTCCGATTTGGGATTGGATTTTTGGGACTCTTGAAAATCCTAACACCTGGTCGGGTCATTGCGGATTTGACACAAGTTTAGAATTACGATTGAAGGAAATGCTACAGTTCCGGGATGTGCATAAAGCAGTTTCGCATCCGATCTCAAATGTCGACGCGCTGTTGAATGAAGGCGATTTGATCTTTATAGATATTCCATCATTTTTATTTCGCAGAGTCGCGCGGAGCACTCGAAGTTGGACATCTCACGTCGGCGTGGCATTGAAAGGCTCAGACGGAGATTGGCAGGTCAGCGAGAGTCGAATTCCATTTTCGAGAGTGACGCCACTTGATAAATTTATTAATCGCTCGATGGATGGTCACTTCGAGATCAAAAGGCTTGCCCGCAGTTTGCGGCAAACTGAAACGGAAATGATCTGCCGAACGGCGGTCGAAAATCACCGCCGTTTATATGGGCTTGGCTTCGACTTCGATTCGCAGCGGCTGTTTTGCTCGAAACATGTTTTCGAGGCCTATCGAGCGGCCGGGCTCGAAGTGGGAAAGCTGCAAACGTTTCAACAAATATTGGAGGAAAATCCGGAAGCAGATGCCATTAGATTCTGGAAGTTTTGGTTTTTTGGCTCGGTGCCGTGGAGTCGGCGAACGGTGACTCCGGCAAGTCAGCTGAACGATGAACGATTTATTTCAGTTTATAAAAGCTTCTGAGAAAAGGACCAACCGTTCGTCCGAATGAATGG
>JAYVND010000851.1:0-8161 GCA_043758635.1 Bdellovibrionales bacterium | reverse complement strand
GAGTCTGAGCATGGGTCTGAGTCTGAGCATGGGTCTGAGTCTGAGCGGCTGGCCTCATAATTTGGCTCCTGCGGCTTGAGGTAAAGTGAACAAGTATATGATGGTCGCAAGAAATTCAATATTGATCTCAGTTATACGTTTGGAGAAGCCGAGTTCTGCTCGAGCTTGCATGATTGAGCTTGGCTTGGCCGAAAGCTTCGTGACATCGACAAGGTATCTGTCGGCCCTGAGTCACTCTCTAACTATTTCGTCGAACGTTCTGTCGACGAGTTCATTTTAGATTGCATCTTCGCGGAAGCTTTCTGCTTTTCCATTTCGCGCATGGACTTATTGGCTTCGTCGATGACCTGGTGCTCATGTTTCGTTAATGGTCGCGAATCATGTCTCACGACTGTGACTCCCGACTTTGTCTTAGCCGTTCCTAGAGTTTTTGACTTGCCGGTCGGACCAGGGGCGCGAGTTTGAGCACGGACGGTCAGCGAAGTTGAACAGCAAAAAGTTAGGACTGTTAGCATGACCAATTGCGATTTCCTCATTTTTGCCTCATTTGCCGAGAGATAATTTTAGTCACGCTTTCATCAGAGACCGCCATCTCCAAATAGACAACGGCGCGCCTGTTGAATTGTAGCATCAGAGAGACTAGAATTGTTCTTTTTTAAGTTTTTCTCCCAGGCTAAGATTGCCTCTTGAATCGAGGTCTTTGGTTTCATATTTTTTGCAAACTCACTCAGAGCTCGATTTAGGATCTTTATTGAAGATGCATCTCCGGTTTGCTTCGCTTCATCGAGTGCCGAGCGCAGCAACTTGAGGTTGAGGGCATCAGCGTAGGTCGCAGCATGGGCTGGACTCGCTAGAATACTGTTGAGCTTTTTAACCAACTCTTCGCTCTCGCGCAGATTGGCGGCGAGCTTTTTAATATCGGCAGGAAGCGCGCCTTTTGAGGCCTGCCTGAGTGCGCCGAGCTCTTCTAAAATCCGGCCATATTGCTCCGCAACCTCTGGTGATTTGTCCAGGAACTGCGAGACCGCTGCGGATTGTTTTGCCCGAATTGCGAGACCCGAACGCTCGTTCACGTCAGCGACGAAATCTTTGGTGGTTCTCGCAACCGCGCGTGAACGGGCCGAGTAGAATTCACCCAACTCGATAGCGGGTGACAGTTGAGCCTCACGAGTGGCAACCGATGCGAGTGCCGGAGCTTCCTCGCTCGTTCGTGCGAACACCGCTGCTGCATCAGGCCCGCCCGGCGAAGCGGGTCGTAGTGGCGTTTCAAGTTTTGCAGCGGCTTCCGCCGCGAGCGATCGCTCTTCCGTGCTCGCAATTCGCCGCATAATTGTTGCTGCAAAATTTCCAGCGACTTCAAAGCAGCCCATTTTTTTCGTGCTTGGATCGATTCCACGGGCGAATAATTTTTTATCAACAACTGCGACGTCGACTGCCTTAGCTTGGAGATTCAGTCTCGCATCTGTCATCCAGAGTCCTTCGCTGATCGCCGCGCATTTTGCGCCATCGGTCGCTTTTAAATCGCGCATCAACCACTGACCAATAATGGGTTTATCTTCGAAGACTGGTTTGAGCTTAGCAAGAACGGTGGCTAACTTAGGAGCTTTACTCAGTGCGGATACCGCAATTTTTCCGGTGACAATATCAGCACCGATATAACCGATGACTTCACAGATCACTTGGCTCATCGCCTCGGGGGGAAGGCATGTGAAGCCCTTCCATTCCTCTGCGACCGCGTGCCCAATGCCGACTGCTAAGTTGGCGAGAAATTTTCCAACAATTTGATGTGGCGATGATGCGTATGCCGCTTGCGCGGCCGCGGCAACGGCGCCGGTTGCACCACCCTGCTCATAAGCCGAGTAGAGTTTTGCAGAAGCGCGGTGGAAAGCAGAACTAATTGTATTTGTCGTTACTGCAAAAGCGTGTCCGCCCTTTTCAATTACATTCTGCGGTTTGAGCGCGCTTAAAATTGCGTGCAGATTCGCTTTGGTGAGGGATCCGGAAACAGCCTTGAGTGCGTCAAAGGAAAGACCAAGTATTTGTGGAATAAGCATCACGAGATCGCGGATTGATTTCGCGCCCCCCTCCAATGCACCATACAAACAGGTCAGCGAAGATCGACCGACGATGACCATTGGGTCATTGCCCTCGTAGCTCATACCAAAATCTTGCAATATTGATTTTTGTTTTGGATCGACGAGCAACGTTTTCATGTCGCATTGCTTGTCGGCGGGATGGTCGGCGGCCTTTTCGGGCCGAATCTCTGGAACTGGAAGTTGGCTGAGCGTGATCGAAGCATTTCCGCCAGGGACACTGCAAGTAGGACAATGCTGAGCGGCGAGAGCGGCCGGACTGCTCGGTTCAGCGGCAACCGCCAGAGAATTAAAACAAGTAAAAAAAGACAAACAAAGTATAATTAATAACACGCTGTTGTGTCGATTCGTCTTCGGGTTGGACTTTGCTTTTGGCCGAAATCGCGACCATTCCGATCTGGGCCTGTGATAATGATTCTTCTTTTTCTGCTTGGACATCTTGAAGTTAAATCGGAATGTTGCGCGGAACGCTTGAGAAAATCGCGACGGACGTCAGTCGAGTTTAGACCGTCGAATTGTAATCCGATAGAGAGTCGGCTCGTGTGAGAGATAAATCATGGCGATAAGAACTCGATGAAAATGCTAACGACTGCGATTCAGATGTTTATCGAAGCTGGAAACCTAGACAAAGATCAGAGACCGATGACTAATGACTAATGACCAAAGACCAAAGACCAAAGACGAAAGACTAAAGACTAAAGACCAATGACCAGCAAACTGGAGAGAGTTTCGATGAATTCAATGAAAATTTTGATTTTGATCGGTCTGGCGACTCTCACAGGCACCCGCGCTGTTGGAAGCGATGCTTGCATAAGTGCAATCGCTAAAACTCTCGAAGCCCGATCGGTTGTCCCGGCAACTGCCGAACAAGTTGCAAAGGCAGGTGCGGCTCTCGGCGGACCACTTTCGGTTCGAAGAGAAGAGGGTCTTAAAAGAGCAATTGAGACGACATCGGGCGACGTGTACTCTGCAAGTGAAATCGCAAATCAGAATAAAATTTTGAAAAAAGCAGGCTTTAGCGATACCGAGATAGAATCACTTCGTAAGCAACACATCCTGGCAGATACAGTGCTTTCGCTTTCGAACGGTTCACCTACCGGCCTTGCCAGGGCTCGCTGCGCACTTGAGGATTTATCTGCTTCAACGATACGAGACCTTCGTGCAGGTAAACGCTATTCATACGTGGTCGGCGAGAATGGCGAAATCTTTGCTAGTAAAGATGCTCTCGAGTTTGACCCGGCGAAGGTCATGCTTGCTTCACTGCCGGGAAGCACCGGCACGAGCGCCGCAGCTTCTTTTCCGGTCCGCGAAGCGGGAGAACTTTTTTACGATGCGGCAACGAAGAATTTTAATTTTCGACCAACTTATGGAGTGGACCGGAGTGAGCTTGCTGCCAACGGAGTCATCGCCTCCGCACGTCGACAGTTGCAGGATGCAAATATCAGATACATAGAAAATCCAAAAATTCCGCCATCTCGCGTTGTTAAATGCCTTGATATGATTAGTGCACAATCGAACGGAAAAAACTTTGTTATCGACCGCATGATCAGCGACAACGCAGTCACAACAATTGCAATTGGTTCTTCAGAGATAGCGGGCGCGGGGCGCTTATCATCAGAGAATGGCCGTGCGGTCGTTGAATCTGATATCGTAGGTGGCAATGTCACAGGCGTGATCGGTGGAGTCGTCGGCAAACGCATGACGATTGGAAATACTCATTTCGCTTCTCAGATGGCGGTACGCGCCGGTATGGGCATGAGCATGATCGAAGTGCAAAAAAATGTCACTAAACAAATTTTAGGAAGCGATGGAAACAGAACAACCGCTGCCGACATTGCGACGTTCAACCGAGCGCACTTTGTGGCGCGGCTCCCAGTCAACTATGCGCTCGACCAGTTCATGGTCAACTCATTGCCTACAATGATATTCAATACGTGCCAGAAGCATCCAACACTTTCCCTTGCCGTGAGTCCAAAAGCAGTCAGGTTCTATGAACGATATGCGTCGTCCACGATCTACTATGGCTTGAGAGAAAAAATCGTAGGGAACTAATTCAATTTTAAGCGCAAGCTCAGTTTTTGACTGAAGGAATAGTGTTTTCAAGGTCTGTGAGTGCCGCGTTTGCTAATGCAACTTGAAATGCAGCCCCAGTTGCCTCTGCTAAATATGAAACTTGTCGATAGTGCTTTCCGAAAAAAGACTCCCGCTCTACAAAATGCACTAGGACTTTGTCGGGCCTAACGTAGGAGCCTTCCATGTCAAACTTTTCAATACCTTTCTCAACGTGGTACGCGCACCTCGTGAGCGTCCATTGAGTAAAGCCGAGGTGTTCAAGCGTGAGTCGTCGGATCGCGCTGATGCCGCTTGCGATATCTTGAGTGGAGGCCCCGCTTAGGCTCAGCGGTTTCTCGGTATCATTATCGACTTGAATGAGCATATGACCCGTGAGCCGATTGTTCACCCAGGCGCCTTGGACACCAGGCACGTCTGCAGTTTTCCAGTCTTTAGAAAAATTTTGCGCAGCTTTTATCG
The DNA here is from genome assembly GCA_043758635.1 of Bdellovibrionales bacterium. Classification (GTDB taxonomy): domain Bacteria; phylum Bdellovibrionota; class Bdellovibrionia; order Bdellovibrionales; family JAMPXM01; genus JAYVND01. Next base: position 3,536 of record JAYVND010000851.1, on the reverse strand, counting down.
GAGCCGAAGTCGCTGTCGCTGCCGAAGTAGCTGTCGCTCTGGCCACATTCGGAAAGAAAACGAAGAGTCCAATAAAAACGGGAACAAAAGCGACGACCAGACGGTCGACGGTATCTAAAACGATATCTAAGACGAAAGTGAAGATGATATTGACGACGATATTGACTCGGCTCAATTTTCTCAATTTGTGACCTCTTCCATAACGTACTGATTGATGCCATTTTCTTTTCGAACACTGAGAATTTTGAACTGCGTGTCGCTCGCAAACAAAACTTCGTTCTCAGAATAAGACTGTGAGTAAGATCCGACATAGCGGCCGGTTTTTGATTTAATGATAAAGACGTCCGTGCCGCCAAATCCGTGGGTGAGAGAGGTGCTAGTAAAAGCTGAATAGTTTACGACATTGCCGACGGTGTGCTGAGCTCGAATACTATCTGGAAGTTGCGAGCCTCGAGTGGTGTAGCCCTCATAAGGCGACAACTTTTTAAGTGCGGCGTTTAAGGTGTCTTTAAAAGGTTTGTATTTCTCGATCACCGCTGGGTCGGTGCTCCGTAGAGCTCCATTTAGACTTCCATAACCACTCCCACAGTACCAAATGATCGCGACCACTTCTGCGGTACTAAGGCCGCACGATTGGAAACCAGAGTTATGTGAAACCGATTCAACAGTGCCATTTGACTTCACTTTGGCTTCTAAATCGCGAACTTGATCTGCAACCGAACGCTGGTCAGTACCTGCGGCAGGAACAAGAGCCGCTGCGGCGTCTTCCTGCTTTTTCGTTGCGATCGTCTCTTCGAGTGACAAGATCTTCTTTTTGTAAATTTCCATGATTTCATTGCTCGAGGTCGGGGCTTCCACATTTTCAGCTTGCTGCTGAAGACTTTGGATCGTCAGGTCAAGCGGAGGCAATGTCCCGGCATAACCACCGGCACCGTCCAAAATCTTCATGATCGAAAGCATTTGCGGTTTCACTTCTCCATTGGCGTCGATCTTCGCTTTTAGAGACTTTATCACGTTAGCAAAGCCAGCGGCGTTCGGATGATTTTTGTCCATGGCCTGGAGCTGTTGAGTGTACATGTCGGCCATACTGGTTAAACTTACCGACTCTTTCTCATTCGATGCCAATAACTCAGTGAGGGATTCAGCGAGTGCTAGTTTAGCTTCTGCCGAAACATTCGCGATTTGCCCGCTGGCTATCGATTGCAGACTCTGTTTTGCAAATAAAATTTTCTCAATCCGCTTCGAATTTAAAGCGACTTTCATTTTGTACTTCTCGAGATCGCTTTTATAGCTCTCCAACTTCTTTTGCATTTGCTCGACGGTCATCATCGCATTCCCGCCAAAGCCTTGGGTTGAATCGTAAAGCTTGAGGAAAGCGAGTTCGCGTTTATTTTTTGCATCCAAGTCCGCAGCTGCAAGTGACGCTTTTTCAGCGCTCAACACGGTCTCGATATTTCCGATACTCTCTGCCGCTTTGTCTTTTCCGCCTGGGCAGTCATTTGGTGCCGCGGCATACGACGGAGCAATGACCGGTGTGACCGGTTTCGCCGGTGCTGGATGAATCGCACAAAGATGCTTTTGCGCTTCTACGACGCGATCGCGACCATGTTGAAAAAGGTCAGTTGCAGCGGTCTCGTAAAACGAACCTGAATCGCCTTGCGCATTTGGCGGCGCAACGCTGTTGGAGGGAGTCTGTCCAGCAGCTGGAATTTTTTCGCTCTCAGCAAATACGGTAAGGCTCAAGAGCAAAAATAAAAGCGGTGCGCAAATAGAAATCTTTCGAATTGGTGATCGAATCACTGAGATGAGGTGAGAGACTCTGTTTGCGGTGGACAATGATTTTAGTTTACGCATGCATTCCATCTCTGGTCTTAGCCAAACGGGGCAGGCTGCACTGCCATGCTTAAGGGAACAGCCGTATCGGCAAGATTAGTTCGGCGTAGCAGTTTTGAATGGATGGCTAAACACGATGTTGCGGTACTGATCGCCGTCGAAGTTAGACAAACTGACAATCACGGGGGTCCCGGTGTTCACAAGTCCAGCTTGCAGACCGGCCATCGCGTTGCAATCCTTCCGTGTTCGAAACGCGAGCGACGCAGTTGGACCATTCACGACGGAGACAATCATGGCTCTTGAGAGTGTGACGTCAATCGCGCAGGTGATTTCTAGCAAGGCCGTGCCATTTGTCTTGTAGACGTAAGTGATGCCCGCCCCGTATTTCGGAAGATGAACATCTATGAGATCTACAAGAACGATCGAGGGGTTCGCTAGAAGCGAACTAGGAGTGCGTTCGCCCTCAGTAGCCACGCTGAGCGAAACGGCCTTTGCCCCAGTTGTGGCGCAGGCGGAAGCAAAGATGGAGATAAGAACGAGACAACAGTTGAGTCGCAAATTCATGAGAGCCCCATTACACCAAGTGTTGTTTTAAGTTTAGTTCGAATGGGCTCACTCCTCGAGTCTAGATCCCCTCCATTTCGCAATTTTATTTCGGTCCAGTTTCATTTCGACGTATCTAGCAGAGCTTTCGATTTATCTTCGTTCTCGCTAGAATCGAAATTGCGCTTAAATTCAATGAAGCGGAGATCGGTCATTCAATGCCCAAGAGTTTGCAGTGTCTTTTTTTCGCAGTCTCGCTCTTTCACGGATCGCAATCCGCGTGGGCAGCCGTTGACGTTCATATGGATTATCTCTGGCAAGAAACCGATGCCACACTGCAAGCCGTTGTTAAAAACAATCCGGGAAAGACCATTCTGCTCGTCGAATCAGATCAGTTTGGTTCCGACTCTCTCATGAGAAATGCTGCCTCGTACACCCGTGAGACACCGCATTCCGTCGTCTCGTCGGGAAATACATCTGGCACCACTCCCGAGGCGCGAGTGGCAAAGGCAATCGAAGTTGCCGCCGCGACTGGCGTGGTTCCGGCAGATCCTTCGCCGATTCTTCTTGAGGGAAATGTTGTCAATAGCGGTGGGCGCACGGACTTCACCGTTATGAATCTCACGCCGTCCATATCGAAAACTCCCACAGATGGAAACGCTCGCGACATTGTCATTGTTGTTCACGCACCCGAGTCTGGGCGGCAACCTGCGCTCCTTAGTTCTTATCTTCGACTGTTGATGCCGGCTTTTGAAAAACTTCCTGAAGCGAGTGCGGCAAGCGGCGGTTTACGAATTTCAAGTTTCGGCACCGCTGGTGGAGTTGCTTCTGAGCATTCACCTGGTCACGTTGATAATCTTCGTGCAAGCCTTTTCGTCGGTGTCGAGCGCGACCCCAAAACGCAAGCTTACTTTGGAAAAATGACGTATGCCGCTCTCGACGAGAGAGAGCCCGTGACGCTTTTTCAGTCTACGCCTCAAACATCACGCGCAGCTGCTGAAGCGGCGGTCCAAAGCGCTTTCTTGAAATTTGCAAAAGCTGGATCGGCAACGACGCATGATTGCGAACCTGGAGTTACGCCAGTTTCTGGCGAAGGCCGTAACCTTCTGAATGCTAGCTTCCGAACATTGATCACAACCAGACCAACAAGTCTGACAACA
>JAYVND010000850.1:0-2596 GCA_043758635.1 Bdellovibrionales bacterium | reverse complement strand
CGGGATCAGGCCGGCTCGCAACTGTCCACAATCCGATGAGAGCTGACCGTAGGCTTCGATAAACTGAACTTGTTCAGCAACCGCCTCTCCGTAACGAGAAGGTTGGCCGATCGAATCTGACGAGCCAAGCTTGATAACGGCCGAGAGATAGTTCTGCTGCGTCCAATTGACTTCGACGTAAGAGTTTCCAAAACCAAATCCGCCCGAGCGACGTTCGGCATACGTCAAAGAAGGCTCGAGGAAAAAATCGCTCAGCGAAAACTCGCCGAGACGATCGAGTGCCGCAAGAGATGGAGTCGAGTAAAAAACAAGTAAAAGCATGGAGAAAAATCCGCCGAAAATCACTCGAACCGTGCGACGACCAGAGCAACCACCCGAGCAATGACCAGTGCGACAACCAGTGCGACAACCAGAGCAATGCCCAGTGCGACGACCAGAGCAATGACCAGAGCAACAACGGGACGTGCACCGCGAAACGAAATGCGGCATCGTTCGCAGTCGTGCGTTGAACTGAATTTTCGGCGCTATTTTCATTTGCTGCATGTGCTGAGAACTTAACCCACGCCTAGGCCCAGGTCTAGCATTCGCTGCGGCTTTTCAAAGGAGATTTCCCTCGAAAACCCGCCTCGTTTTTGGCTCCAAGATCTGATCATAACGCCGGCATCTCTGATCTTACCACGCGCATCTCTGGCCTTGCCGCTGGCATCTCTGGCCTTGCCGCGGCTCCGAGGCGAGCGCAAAATCAAAGCTTATGCGTCATAAAGCGGAGAATGAATGAATGAATCGAATGGCCCTGGCAATTGCCCTGACGTTTTCGCAGGGATCTTTTGCAACACCAGTGTATCTTCGGCTCGACAGCCAGTTTCCTTCGGGAAATCTCTCTCGCAACTGGCTTGAGGCCCACACCAAGCGTGTGCAATTTCAACGCTGGATGCGCGTCGAAACTGAATCGAACAACGAAAAAGCGAAGCCCACGCATCAGTATGGCTGGCTCCCCGAAGATCACCTCGTGACCGGACTGAATCTCGCAAGCGAGGCGATTTTAAAAGACGATGTGCCCGCACGCAATGCCAATGAAATGGACGCAGTAACGGCTAGAATCCTTCGCAAAAGCAGCCGCGTGATGATTCTGGATGTGCAAGGATCATGGGCACAAGTGAATCCTTTTCCTATTGGCGACAACAAACCGACCTGGGTGCCCACTCAGTCACTCCTTGCACAGCAGCAGTCACCGGCGCAAAAAGCCTTCATACATCACCGTGCCACGGTATTTTCAATGCCGGCAAATCTCTCACACAAACAAGGTGAGTTTAGTGCCGGACGGTACGTCGCGCTTTTTGCACGCAAAGGCGACTGGCTTCAAGTGGAATATCGCGGCAGCAACTCTTGGATCAAACACCAAGATGCCTGGATATTGAGTGATATGACAACGGGTCGGGTCGCAATTTCGACTCCGAATGCACCTCTGCGCTCGGCACCACTGCCGTACGCAGATCTCATCACGAATTTGAAGTTCGACCAAACACTCCGCGTGATTGAAGAAAAGCAGCAGCGTTTTGGACTGGTGCATGTTTCACAAAATGGAGATCTCTGGTGGCCGATTAGTGAGGACGGCGAGGATGATCGCGATCTGCGTCCTTCGACTAGCGTGCGGATCGCAACGCGGGAACTTTTTGCGCGCAAGATTTTTGATATGGCCACAAGCACCGCGACCCCTTCGTTAAAGTTTGTGTCGGCGCAGGGAATCTATCGCACGCTTGACGGGCAAGAGTGGACTAAAATACCGATGTTCAAAAATCAGAACTACCCGATCGCTATTGCAATCGCTGGACCGATCTTCGTTGGTCCTTATATGAGCGAAGATTCAGGTGAGACCTTTCAAACTTGGATTCGCTATGACAAGTTGGTGGCAACCTTGAAGAGTCGCTATCCAGTCACGCCGCAGGGCCTGCAAATTGTAGAGATCAAACCCGAAGACCCAAGTGGTAGACATCTCCGTTTGAAACTCAATATCGGAATGAAGAGTGACGTTTCGCTCTACAGCGACGATCAGGGCCAGCATTGGCGCGCGCTTTAGCTGCCGCATGGGAGGCTCGCACTCGCGAGCGATTTACGACCATCCCAGCCAGCAATCGCGAGCGCTTGAGCGAATCTGTCGTAGTTATTGATAAATTAAGTTGATTCGAAGGCTGTCGTGATATCCCGGCACGCGCGCTCGAGTAAAACTTCAAGCTGAGAGATTTCGAGACCTTTCGTTTCAATCATGGGCAGATAGCTAACCTGAATGGTGCGTCGAATTTTGCCAACATTGATGCCGAGGGATCCCTTTGGTAAAACTTCGTACGCACCTTTTATGACCACTGGAATCAGCGGCACTTGCGCGTTGATCGCAAATGCAAATGGCCCTTTTTTAAAGCGACCAATCACCGGCTGCTGTTGCCTGGTGCCTTCGGGTGCCAGCGCAAAAATAATATTTTCCGCAAAACGCTTTTGCGCCTCTTTATAAATTCGAAAGACCTCTTCACGATTGTCACGCGCAATCGGCAACGTCCCGACCGACCGCATTGCAGCCCCCCAAAACGGAATTTTGTAGAGC
>JAYVND010000849.1:0-2600 GCA_043758635.1 Bdellovibrionales bacterium | reverse complement strand
CGTGGTGGTCGATATCATCACCCAAAGTGAATCTGAAGAAGGCCAACGCCTCGCCTTTTCGGTCACGAAAGAAGATATTCCTCTCGCCCGCCAAGTTTTACGTGATTCGGTTAACGCTTCGACGAACGTGCAGATGATCGAGAACATGGCCAAAATTTCAGTTGTTGGAGTGGGTATGCGCAATCATCCCGGTGTCGCGGCCCGCTTTTTTCAAGTCCTTGCTCAGCACGAGATCAACATTCATCTAGTTACAACGTCCGAGATCAAAATCTCCGCGGTGATCGATCATCGCAACCTCGCGCAAGCGGCGATCGCGCTGCACACCGAATTCGATCTCGACCGCGTCTGATTGATTTTTATAAGTTTTCCGCCAAGGGGCTGCGATGTCTTTTTTCTATAAAAATAAAATGCTCCACGTTGGAACGCCCCAGTCAGATACAAGCGCGGTGAGCCTCGAGAAAATTGCGAGCCAACTCACCCGTCCCACTTATGTATACGATCTCGACAATGTTCGACTCCGCGGTGAAGCTCTCAAAGCGGCCTTCAACGAAACGAACTGCGTAGTGCACTACGCACTCAAAGCCAACAATCACCCGCTTGTATTGAAGACTATAAACTCGCTTGGTTTTGGCGCCGACACGGTCTCGGCCGGCGAAATACAGTTGGCCCTGTCTGCAGGCATTTCGGCTGACCGGATTATATTTTCGGGGGTTGGCAAGACGATCCGCGAGATCGAATTTGCCATTCAAAGCCAAATCAAACAGATCAATGTCGAGAGTCCACAGGAACTTGCGCGGATTATCCAGATTGCTCGGCGCCTCAACCGCTGCGTGGACGTAGCATTCCGAATGAATCCCGACGTGAATCCAGACACGCATCCCTATATCACGACAGGCTTTAGAGAAAACAAATTTGGTATGGATGAGAGCTTCTTGCCGGAGCTCAAAGCACTTCTTCGTGAGGCCAAAGACGCCGTTCGCCTGCGCGGACTCACCCTTCACATTGGTTCGCAGCTCCTTGAGATCCAAAGTCTTCACGATGCGATCGAAAAAACTATCGCTGTTCACAGAACTTTTGAAGCCGATGGCTTCGCACTCGATTGTCTAGACATTGGAGGAGGCGTCGGCATCAATTATGCGAGCGCCGACGAAAGCTCTGAATTTGCAATGATAGAGGCGTATGGTAAAATGGTCCGAGCACTCACAAAAGATTTGAAGGTCGAAATCATGCTGGAGCCGGGCCGGATTTTAGTGGGTCGATGTGGAGTCCTGCTCACCGAAGTTCAATACATCAAACGCGCGCCAGCGAAGACGTTCGCAATCGTCGACACCGGCATGCACCATCTTCTGCGCCCGGCACTCTACGGCGCTCGACATCGGATCCTCCCAGTTGCCGAATCACGGATGGTTTTACCGGGAGTAAACTCAACAAGTAGCAATCTGCAACCTGAGTTGTTCGATGTGGTAGGACCGATTTGCGAATCTTCTGACTGCATTGCCCGCGACATTCGTCTGGTATCGCTTCAGCAAGGTGATTGGCTTGCGATTGCAGATGCGGGTGCCTACGGTTTTACGATGGCAAGTCATTACAACGCACACGAGCTCCCAGCGCAGATTTGCGTCAGTGAAGCTCAAATAGTTTCATAAGAAAACAGGCAGAATGCCCGCATTGCTGAGCCATGTTGAGCACTGCTAAGCTCTCTTGAGCACTGTTGAGCAACTCTGCTCCAGCAATCTTGACGTTTTCTTAAGAAAGCATTCGCCGTTTTGCGCAGAGTTATTTATCATAAGCAGATGAGTGATTCACAAAAGAAGCAAGACAGCCTCTCGTTCCGAGCCGCGCCACGTGTTCAAAACATCGTGTCATTTAAACCGCGACTTCCGCGCATGTTTCCACTGCTTCTCGCCGGATGTCTGACACTTCCGATTTTTGTGAGCTCATCCGCACGCGCCCAAAACATCGGCGACGAAGCCGGCATCTTACTGAGCGAACCTAAACCGGATCAATCCAGCACCGCGATCGCGCCGACATCGCCCGCGCCTCCGACAGAGGATGTCGCAGTTCCTCTCGAAACCGAACCTCCACTGCCGAACGCAGCGATTCCGACATCGCCGGTTCAGATTCCGACCGAGAGCACGAGTGCCGCGCCCGCAGTCGCGGCGGATGTTTCACCCGACTCTTCCCCGGATGCTCAGCCCAACTCAGCGCCAGATTTAAGACCAGATCCAAGACCAGATTCGCAAGCCGATACTGTAGCCCCATCGCCATCGGCGCCCCATGCCGAAACGCAGCTGAAGAAGAAACCTGTGGCGACAACAAAATCCCAGGCTGCATCACCAAATTCAGGCGACAGCGCGAAAGCGAAATTGCCAACCGTTTTCATTAGCACGGTTCAACCTGCGACTTCGGAGAATAAAATATTCGAAGATTCAAGTCTCACGAGCAACCGTGGAAAAAACCCTGACTTCACAGTCCCGCTCCTTTTCGCACCCGAAGACAACGGCTTTGAACTGGGCCGACCCCAAGTTCGCTGGGATCTGCGCAACGGAAACGACGCGCTTCTCACGGGACTTCGCATCCGCTCCTCGGGAATTACGTTT
>JAYVND010000848.1:0-2602 GCA_043758635.1 Bdellovibrionales bacterium | reverse complement strand
CAACGTCTTAGTCGAAACGTGATTATTTGCACAGTTACAGAAGAGAACTCGTGAGGTGACTCGTGCAAACACTGAGGCATAAACTGGTCGGCGCGACTCAATAAGGCGCGAACTCATGGCTCACATGTTAGGGCTGATTACAAAAATAAGACGTCTTTGAAGTGACTGCAGAGCTCGAGTCCAAGTCACAATGCTTGAAGTAAAATTCCACACGATTCTGCTCGTGAGTTGGTATGCGCTTGCGTACACTCATATTGCTCGCACTCATTGCTGAAGGATCAACTCCATCTCGCGGGACGCCTTCGTCTTCGGTCCAACCGTACTTTGGATGGCTCGCACACGAAGTTAAGAAAATCACCACGAAGAAAAAATGCCCAATTAAAATTCGCCCATTGAAACCCGAACTCGATGCAAGTTTCAACTGGGCTCGCATTTAAAATTTCCCCAGTAGATGGGTGCGCGCGAGCTCCGTGATCACTCTCCCGCGCGGCGTTTTGTGCAGCAACCCTGCCTGAATTAAGAACGGCTCATACACTTCTTCGAGGGTGTCCACTTCCTCACTCAGTGCTGATGAAAGCGTGTCGATTCCCACGGGACCGCCCGCGAATTTTTCATGAATCAAAGTAAGAATTTGACGGTCCATATCGTCGAGACCCAAGTGATCGACTTCCAACTGATCGAGCGCATAGTTTGCGAGCTCGGCGTCAATGATTCCGGTGCCGCGGTACTGTGCATAATCGCGCACTCGCTTCAAAAGGCGGTTCGCAATTCGAGGCGTGCCTCGGCAACGTTTCGCAATCTCCATCGCTCCTTCGGGTCTCATCTCAATTCCTAGAAGCTTCGCAGAGCGGGTGACAATCGTCACCAACGCTTCTTTGTCATAGAACGAGAGTCGCTCAACGATACCAAAGCGGTCGCGAAGCGGCGCATTCAGGAGACCAGCACGAGTCGTTGCCGCAATCAGCGTGAATGGCGCCAACTGAAACTTCATCGATCGCGCACCAAGCCCGTCGCCGGTGACAATGTCGATGAAAAAATCTTCCATTGCGCTGTACAGGTACTCTTCAATTGTGCGGCTCAACCGGTGAATCTCATCGATGAACAAAACTGAATTAGGTCTCAGGCTCGTTAGAATCGCCGCCAAGTCGCCTTTTTTGTCCAGAGCTGGCCCGGAGGTAGATTTGAACTCAACCGCCATCGTGTTGGCAATAATGTGCGAGAGTGTGGTTTTGCCAAGGCCCGGAGGTCCACTCAAAAGAATATGATCGAGCGGCTCGCCACGCGCTTTGGCCGCTCCCACAAAAACTTTGAGCTTCTCTTTGACCTTGTCTTGCCCGGGAAAATCTTCGAACTGCTGGGGGCGCAGGCCATGCTCCCAAGAGAGCTCCCCATCGGACTTTACATCGGCATCGAGCACTCGGTCCAGATCGGTAGCGCTGGCAGTTGCGGAAGCAAACCCCTTCATTTTTGATTGAACCTCGACATCTTGTGAGGCTTTTTCGGCCTGAGGCTTATTGTTTACCCCATGGTCGGCGCCGGTTGTAGCGCCGGTCGTAATAAAGACGCGCTCGTTGCTCAACTCTTTAATGTAAGAGCCTGCTTCACGAGCCTCGGCTTTAGGCATACGAGTTTTTGACTTCATTTTAGATGTTTCCATTCCACCCTGCCGACGAATTCATTGTTGCTAAAGGCACGTGACCCGAAAGCACCTGAAGTCCGACTCGAACGCCCGCCTGAAATTCAACATCTTCAGGCATCGCCTCAATAATCTGCTGCACATCCATCTGCTTGAATCCAAGGTTTACGAGTGCTGAAGAGATTTCCATTCTGACACCTTCGAAAAGCGGGAGAGCTTTTTTAGGTGCGCGAACCACTGCACGCTCGTCTGTTGCGAGCACAAGTTTTCCTTTGAGTGTCAGAATCATTTGCTCAGCCGTCTTGCGGCCAACTTTTGGCAAATTCGTCAGGGCTTTAACATCGCCGGCTTCAATCATTTGTGCGAGACTATCAAGGCCCGCGCCCGACAAAATTTTAACCGCCATCTTCGGGCCAACACCGTTCACCTTGATCAAGGAGAGAAACATTTCTTTTTCCATCTTGGTCGCAAAACCGTAGAGCGACAGCGCATCTTCGCGCATGACCGTGTGCACCCAAAACTCAGCATCAACTAAATCCATTGACATCTCAAACGTGTTGCTCGAGCAGAAAAGTTCATAGCCAACGCCATTAACGTTGAGAATCAAACCCTCTTCGGTCGGCTCTAAAATTTTGCCTCGCAAATATGCAATCACAATTCACGTCCCATTTTCATTCTTATTGCTTCACTCGATTGGTGTCGGCGATCACTCGCACTGCCCTCGGCCGAATCGCGCGCACTTAGATTATCCAACAGTCTTGCGTGGTAAAAAGCCAGTGCCAAAGCATCACTTGCATCCATGTTTTGTGAGATCGTTTTTAAACCTAACGCTGCAAAAAGAAGCATCTGCACCTGTTCTTTGCTTGCTCCACCATTTCCGGTGACGCCTTTTTTAACCGAGCGCGTGGCATATTCCACAACGTCGCAACCCGACTTGATTGCGGCGGCAATAATAACACCGCGAGC
>JAYVND010000847.1:0-8190 GCA_043758635.1 Bdellovibrionales bacterium | reverse complement strand
TGCCATGACACCAGCGTACTCCAAGTTGCGAGCTTCAAAGACGCAATCACTCGAATCCGTGTGAGCCAGGCATACAGCAATGCTTTGGCGATGATTGCAAAGCATTGCCCGGAGAGGGTTGCCCAGAGATACGGCTTGCCCGAACCCAGAAAACCAAAAAAAACGATTGGGTGGATCATCGAGTTGACGAGTGCGACCATCGCAAAAATTTTGAGAATGTCGAGTTTCTCCCACGTCCTTTTGATATCTGAATCGACCCCCCGAAACCAGACCAATGGGGCCTCGAGAATTATCACGAGCGCGAGAACGGTGAAATAATCAGTATTCAAATTCATTTGAATCTCGGTTTAAAGATTAAAATCAGCAGCGCGAGTGAGAGTCCAAAAAAAATCGCAATCGACCAACGCAATGAGGGATCATCAAAGAGCCCAAAGCGTTCCGAGCTCGTCATGTAAAATGGCCTTAGGTAACTGCTTTTATCAATGAGGTTGTGAGCCATGCCCCAAGGCGTGAGCATCATTGCGATCGCGAAGGTGGTCGAAGTGATGCCGCGAATATGATAAGTGCTGGTATCTGAGAGAAAGATCCCAGTGATGAGCCACGATGAGGCGACCGCGATCCGCAAAATGGTTGCGCGCACGTAATATTGAAACTCCGTGCCCGAAGACATTGGCTTCACGAAAACCTCTTTTCGACCTAGCGTTTATTGCGATCTTCCCACATTGGCGGAGCAACTCAAGCGCTTAGATTCAATGTCGGTGGCCGTGCTTAGCCGGACTTGTGTCGAGTGCATCGGAGAGATAGACTTGAACGAGTCCGCGAGGTTGAAAACACGCGCCAAAGACGCAACAGTCACGCGCCAAAGACGCAACAGAGGCGAAGAGAATGGTTTACGCAGTTCTTATTTCAGCGGATTCACGAATGACCAATCAGGTTAAGGACTGGTTTTGTGAACTCGCGCACGATGTGCGGCTTGACGCGTTCGCAAGTTTGTCGGAATTCGCAAAAGCTTTCACCGATGACTCCGAAGCAGAGCTGCTCGCGCAGAAAGAGAAACTGACGACCAGTGGCTCTGCGATTCCTGCCGGAGACGATTCCGCTGCCCCTTTGCCGGCGAGTTCGGCAGCAACCTCGGCAGAAAGCTCGGCAGAAAGCTCGGCGGCAACCTCGGCGGCAAGTGGCGAACCTTCAGTGGCGGCTGCGGGCGTAAGTAGCGCAACTATCTCCGCCGTGAGCGAAATCAAAAAGCGTATTCGTATTCGCCTTCTCATCGTTGATGCTGATTTACTTGATCAGAAGGTTACCATTTGGACCAGCGAGATCCGCCGAGCTTTGGCGCTCAAAGGTTTCGAGGATCCAGACCAGCCGATTCGAATCCTGCTTTTGGCCTTTGAAGACCCGAAAATTCCGGTGGGGCGTTTTCGTCATCCATCGATCAACGATCTCGTCTTAAAGCCACTCGAGCGTTCGCTGTTCTTACAAAAAATCGAATTTCTCATCGCAGACACGCCCGACGTAAAGCCTTCGTTTTTGTTTCGCCAGCCCGTGCACGCCTCGATTGAAATTGGCAAAGACACCTGGCTCGAAGAGATTTCTGAATTTACGCTCTCTATCGTGAATCCGAGTCCACTTAAAAACGGAATGTTCATTTCGGTTCATTCCGAAATATTTGGCGAGGGCGCTGCTTCGCAGGTTTATGCGCGCGTTTTGGGAAATCTTCGACATCCCGTTCGCAAAGGGGCGTACCTCGTGCGAATGTCCTACTTCGGTATCAGCACAGACCAGTTGAATCGCGTGCGTCGTTACGTGCGCGACCATTTTCGGGAAGCTAAACCAAAAACTTCAGAGATTGAAAGAGCAAAGCGCCAACTCGCATGCCATGACTCCGATCGCGACGGAGCAGTTGAGAAGCGAATTGCGATCATCGAGATGAATCGCGAGATTGCAAGTTCAATTGAATCCACGCTGCGGTCGCACTTCTCTGGACTCGATATCAGAAATTTTTCATCCTATGCAAAGTTCATGAGTGAGCTCATCCGTAATTCAGATGGCGGCGGTCAATCGACTCAAATGGAATCGGTGTCGCTCGCATCGATGATTCCCGCGAGTGAAGAAGAGGCCGATCTCTTGTCAATTGCAGCCGAATCAGGAATTTCGAGTGTGATGGTCTCAGAGGATCCGAACAAAGTTCTAAATTCTGAGGCCTCAGCAGTTGCAGGCCTTTCGGCCTCGAGCACGAAAACTTTTAAAACACAGATGACAGCGGCTTTTCCTCAAGGCAAGTCATTGTCCGTGATTCTCGATGCGAAAACTCATCAACTGATTCGGTTTGATTCATCGCTTGGACCAGGCGCGCTTGTCTTAGGTAAAAAGCTGATGGATTGGAATCAAAGACCAGAGAGCTGGTCTGCTTCGGTTTTAAAAGAAGATCGCGAAGAATATCTCGAATTTTTGAATTACATCAGTCACGGGGCTCAAGGAAGTACGCTTCTGCGTATGCTCAACAGTCATGGTGAAGTCGTTTATGTCGACCTCAAAGGGATCCTTGAGAAATCCGGAAAAGTCACTGGTGAGCCAGAGGTTGAGAGCAAAAGTTCAAACGGACAAGAACTTTCCGCGCAGCTGCGGGTTGATTTTCGTGAAGTCGAAGAAGCCAAGTGGCATTTCGAGAATGAGAAGAGCCGCCGCGAAGAAGATCACCTCGCATTTCAATTTGATTTGATTTTTATCGATGGTGCGTTCATTCGAGGTGATCTTGCAAATTGGATCATTGGTCTCAAAACTCTTTTTGCAAAAACCGGCGTGAGCCTCGCCAACGGATCCATTCCGCCGATTGTCATTCTTGGTGAAGAGCGCACAATCCTCACTCCGCAAAATTTTAGGCACCCTGAGATTTTTGGTTTTTTGACAAAACCACTCGATCGAAGATTGGTGAGCGAAATGGTTGCGCAATTTGTACCTGATGTGAGCTTGCGACCGGACTCAGAAACTCTCAATCCACACCCTTGCAAAATTGAAGTCTGCACAGCGAGCGACATTCTGATGAGTGGGATTTCAGAGTTCGGCCTCTCCATCGTCCAAAATTCGCCAACAGCCTCAATCCGCCCCAACACATATATGCGGTTTTTCAGTCCAATCCTGGGAACCTCACCGACCGGGGTCCTCGGCCGATGTGCGTTTAGCCAGGCAGTGACCGCGAACGAAAAGACGATCACCGAAACGCAGTTTCACTTTTTTGGCGTCAACGATGAACTCTTTCGAAGAATTCGGACATGGATTGTGGAAAATTACGTGAATAGCAAGCAAGGCTCCTGATTGCGCAACCCGCCAGCTCGCATCCAGCTTGATTGCTTCGACTGAAGCTGACATAAGCTGACTCGAAGGAAGTGATCAGCGATGTCAAATGCCCATACCCATGTCCAGCTTGAGTTTTTGATTTTCGAGACGGAGTTCGGTTGGCTGGCTTTGACTTGGAGTGAAGCAGGACTTCGCCGCCTTATTTTTCCGCAATCTACAGAGGCTTTGGCTCGCACTCAGGTTTTAAAACGCACGCCGCAGGCCAATGAATCGGTTCTCTCGCACGCGCCCAATTGGATTCGTCGACTCACGAAGGATCTTCAGCTGCAACTTCTAGACGGAACGCCGGCGGCCTTAGGCGCGGTGAATTTTGATCTCTCCGAGGTTCCGCCGTTTCATCTCAAAGTCTACGAAGAGGCCGTTAAAGTGGAGCGCGGAGATACCGTGAGCTACGGCGAGTTGGCTCGTCGCGCGGGCTCTCCGAAAGCTGCACGCGCGGTTGGCCAGGCAATGGCGCGCAATCCGCTCCCACTCTTAATTCCCTGCCACCGGGTGTTGGCCGAGGGTGGAAAACTGGGGGGCTTCACGGCCCCGGGCGGAACCGTTACCAAAACGCGCCTGTTGACGATGGAACGCCCGGAGGGTGTGGCCGCTCGTCAGATGTCACTCTCCAGCCACTTGTAAGCTCGATCTGTGAGATCCCACTTCGCGCAATTGTCGAATTTTTAGAGTGAAGACTCTGACATGGCGCCTCCCCTCTGTTTGACTTATGTTCGGCTTCCCGAGCAATCTTCGTTACCTGCCGTGATGTGAAATTCTGTCATCGTCGGTTTCTGGCGGGGTGTGATCTTGTGGTGGGGGCTCTCGTGCTGCAAAGACAAATGAACGTTCAAAGCTTTCTCCAGATCGCGGGCGCCTTGGCGCTTTCGATTCTTTTTGTCTGCTCATCGTTCATAAGCCAAGCAGCCGCAGCCGCACCTGATTCGGTAACTCACGCGGCAGCTTTTGAGTCCCGGCTGCGACTGTCGTTTCCGGTTTCGGCTGCGACCTACCAACGCGTGGTCGGTGAAAGTCATGCGAATGTCAGTTTTCCTTTCGAAGACTGGTTGAAGTCAGAGGCGCAAATTTCATTTGCAAAAATGATGGCCAATGTTTCGCCAGCGCAGACGGCGCCGGGCTCGGTGGTGGCTTCACCGTCAAAAGTGAATCCTGATTACTGGTTCACTTGGGTTCGTGACAGTGCACTCGTGATGCATGTCGTGGTTGAAAACTACGCCACAAGCCAAGGCGCTGACAAAGCGCGCTGGTTTCGAGTGCTCTCAGACTACTCGGCGTTTTCGCGTCGTCTCCAGCAGAGTGATTCTCTGTCGGGACTTGGTGAACCAAAATTTAACGCGGACGGGTCTAACTTCAGCGGCCCCTGGGGACGACCGCAGAATGACAGCCCTGCTCTTCGCGCCATGACGCTGAGCCAGTGGGCAACCTACCTTATTGCCGATAACCAAACAGATTTTGTACGTCAAAATTTATATGCGTCCGAAATTCCGGCGACCAAAGTGATCAAGGCCGACCTTGAGTATGTGGCCTACCATTGGCGGGATTCGAGTTTTGATCTGTGGGAAGAAGTTCGCGGAGATCACTTCTACACCCGAATGGTCCAACTTGCGGCACTTCGCGCTGGAGCAAAGCTCGCTTTGCAGTTGGGTGATTGGGGTGCCGCGACTTTTTACGCTCAACAAGCCGATGAAGTGTCTCAATCAATCAACTCGTTTTGGGATGATCATCGGAGCACGTTTCTGACGACTTTGAATCGCGTGGATGGAATCTCGTATAAACACAGCAATCTCGACGCTGCGCTTGTCCTAGGTGTGCTTCATTCAAATTTCGTAACGGGCTCATTGAGTCCGATGGATGAGCGGGTGATGGCGACCGCGTCGCAAGTGGAAGCTTCGATGGCGAGCATCTATCCAATCAACAACTCGGTCAGCGGCTCGGTCGGCGGCTTGATTAATGACTCGACCCATGACCCCATCAGTGGCATCAGTGGCGCCAATCGTTTCACCGGAGTCGCACCAGCGATCGGGCGTTACCCAGAGGACACATTCTCTGGTCAAGACGGAATTTATATCGGCAACCCGTGGGTGTTGAATACGGCAGCTTTTGCTGAGCTCTACTACAAAGTGGCTTCCGGCACTCGTGCGCAAGGCAACTTCACCGTGACCGCGCGCAACCTTTTATTTGTTCGCAATGCGACTGGTCCCACACTTGGCACGGGGAGCTTAGTAGCTGGCCTTATACTGACAAAGGGCACCGCAGAATTTCAACAGCTCGTGCAAAAATTTGTGGATCGAGGCGATGCGTTTATGAGTCGAGTTCGACTTCATGAAAATCCAGATGGCTCACTTTCCGAGCAAATCGATCGCAATAATGGATACATGTGTTCGGCTCACGATCTTACGTGGAGTTACGCCGCGTTCATCACGGCATACTGGTCTCGCCCATAAAAAAGGCTGCAATCATGTGCGATCTTGCAGCCTTTCCGCTTCAGCTCAAATCTTAGAATGTAAAATTACTGCAAGTTCTCAACGCGCGCGATGTGCGCGAGATTGCGGTAGTAGCCCTGGTAGTCCAAGCCGTAGCCAACAACAAAGTCATTGGCAATTTCAAAGCCCACGTAGTCCGCTTTGAATTTTACCTTCATCGCGTCTGGTTTCAAAAGAAGTGATGCGCTCATGATGCGCTTTGGATTACGGGCCGAGAGAGTTTTTGAGAGGTAATTCATGGTGAGGCCGGTGTCGATGATGTCTTCAACGATCATCACGTGTTTGCCTTCAATTGAGTGCGTGAGATCAAGCGTGAGCTTCACTTCGCCGGTCGACTTTGTTGCATCACCATAGCTTGAGCAGCCAATGAAATCGGTGCGGATGTCTGCATCGATCGCACGGATTAAATCTGAATAAAACATGAACGAGCCTTTGAGAACGCAGGCCATGATGAGCGGCTCACCTTTTAGCTCTTTGTTACAGAACTGAGTGATTTCCTTGCCGATCTCGTTCACGCGGCGTGCAATTTTCTTCTCGTCAATCAGGATCGAAAGATTTAACGGTGCCATTCTCGCATTACCTCACACAAAAGAGTTGTTCATAATCTCGCCGAGGCCACCGCCACCGGGTACAATGTACTGTTTGTCATTCAAGCCGCGCTCTTGATCCCAGTGTGTTCCGGGGACCGATTGCAGAACGTCACGAGTCGAAAGTCCGCGGTCCAAGCGTACCGCATAAACGATCAAATCGGGATGAGCTTTCGTTACATTTTTTAAATATTCTGGAGTGACGATCAAGTGAAGCGCGAGATACTTTTTCGCTCGGCCGCCGACCTCATTCTTATAATGGCGAACTGTTTCAACTAACGTGTTGCCGGTGGCTCCCATCGGATCCGGAAAGATAACGATCGCATCTTCAACATCACCGCCGATTTTTGCCCCGCCCAACTGAGTGCCAGTCACCTGATCCTTAGAATTGGTCAACCGCGACGCCAAGATATGGTCCTGGCGAACCACTTGCGGATTCATCACGTGATTCAACAGGTCGTAGCAGATGTGGCTGGGCAAAGTTCCCGCGCGCGCAAGATTCACGGACACAACTCGTTGATCGTTGTCGAGAATTTCGGTCTCGAGCGGCGATTCGGGATGCGATCCGGTCATGCGAGTTGCCATCCGCACACGGCGCTGCGGGAACTCATTGTTCACGACGGTTGTCATCATCGCTGCGTACAGGAACTCAACGAGTGAGTTGATTTGCGGCTGATAGGTTTCGGGTGCGCAGAGGCGCGCGAGCCACGAGTTCATGCACGGATTGGAGAGCAAGTGAACCTGCTCTCCGTAGTGATGCTTCATCTCGCTCAAATTAAAATTCATGTGTGAAGGCCCGAATCGCGACTAGGAGCGCGAACTGAATCGCGCCCACGATGGCGACCAGAATCGCGACCAGAATCGCGACCAGCATGCATTTGCGAGGAATGGTGGCCGTTCATCTGGCTGGCCATCTGCCCAGAATGAATGCGCGCTGCATGTGCGGCCTGCGCCATCAAGATCGGATTCAATTGATCATTTGGATCTTGCGCAGTCTCGTCGTCTTCATCATGAGAGGCTTCGGATTCGATCTTCGCCTCATGAGCCAGCGAGGGGTCAAAACAATTTCGGCAGCGAGCCTCGTAAAAGGTGTGATCCCCAACCAGTATCGCGTCAGGGTTTTCGACCAAGCGCTGCGTACGTGAAGCTGCGGATCCACAGCAAACACAAACTGCTTGCAGCTTGCGCACGCTCTCCGCAATTGCCATAAGCGCAGGCATCGGATGGAACGGCTCGCCTTTCCAGTCCATGTCAAGGCCCGCAATCAAAACGCGAATCCCGCGCTCGGCGAGATCTTCGGCAACGTCGACAAGCTCTTCATCAAAGAATTGACCTTCATCGATTCCGACGACTTGAGTCTCGGGCCGTAAGTGCATATAGATCTCCGCAGCCTGATCGATTGTGATCGATGGCAAAAGAGATTTGTTGTGGCTTGCAACATCGGTTGCGCTGTAACGATTGTCGATGCGTGGTTTAAAAACCTGAATATTTTGTTTTGCAAATTGAGCGCGGCGAAGAAGACGAATGAGCTCTTCGGTTTTACCACTGAACATGCTTCCGCAAATCACTTCAATGGAACCGTGTTCAACAAACGCAGCGGCCGCATGACCGATGCTTTTAATTCCATTCGAAACGCCCGGCCCCCGCACGGTGCTCGATCGGAATGAGAAAGAATTCGTCATAATTACCCCTTTAATTTGACGTGCTGATCTCTCGTATTCTGCCGTAGCAGTCTCGAGAAATTTCCCGCATTTTGATCTGCG